>NZ_JCACHU010000079.1:0-4778 GCF_059504005.1 Belnapia sp.
CGACCTGCGCAATGCCTGGGACCCGGTCGCCATGCGCGAGGCCGGCCTCGACTACTCCGGCATCGGGCGCCCGTAAGCCCGGCTGATCGGCGCCGTGCTGCCCAAGGACCGGGCAGGGCGGCCGCCTGCGGCCGGGACGTGGCTGGCACGGAGCTTGCTGCGCCTTGCGCCATGAGCGCATCCCCCGGCACCCTGTCTCCCCTGGATCGCGGCGGCCCGGCCCAGCCGCTGCTGCTGCTCTCCGGGCTGAAGAAGCACTTCCCCATCCGCGGCGGGCTGTTCGGCGGCACGGTGGCCACGGTGCGGGCGGTGGACGGCATCTCCTTCGCCGTGCGCAAGGGCGAGACGCTCGGCATCGTCGGCGAGAGCGGCTGCGGCAAGTCGACCACCGCGCGGCTGCTCATGCGGCTGATCGAGCCCGATGCCGGCAGCATGGTCTTCGATGGCGAAGGCGTCGGCCAGAACGCCCAGACCGGCGGCATCACGCTGAAGCAGTACCGCCGCCAGGTGCAGATGGTCTTCCAGGACAGCTATGCCTCGCTGAACCCCCGCCTGCCGATCGAGGAAAGCATCGCCTTCGCCCCCAAGGTGCATGGCGTGGCGCCCGCGGAGGCCCGGGCCCGGGCGCATGAGATCCTGGCAGCCGTCGGCCTCGCGCCCGCCAGCTTCGCCCGGCGCTACCCGCATGAGCTCTCGGGCGGGCAGCGGCAGCGGGTGAACATCGCGCGCGCCCTGGCGCTGCAGCCGCGGCTGATCCTGCTCGACGAGCCCGTCTCGGCGCTCGACAAGTCGGTCGAGGCGCAGGTGCTGAACCTGCTGGTCGACCTCAAGGACAAGTTCGGCCTTACCTATGTCTTCATCAGCCATGACCTCAACGTGGTGCAGTACATCTCCGACCGGGTGCTGGTGATGTATCTCGGCCAGGTGGTGGAGCGGGGGCCGGTGGAGGCGATCTATGACCGCCCGGCCCATCCCTATACCCGGGCCCTGCTGGCGAGCCGGCCCTCGATGGACCCGGGCCAGCGCCGGACCGAGCCGCCGCTGACCGGCGACCCGCCCAACCCCATCAACCCGCCTTCCGGCTGCCGCTTCCGCACCCGCTGCCCCTTTGCCGAGGGCATCTGCGCGGAGCGGGAGCCGGTGCAGTCGGCGCTCGGCGGCGGGCATGAGGCGGCCTGCCACATGGCGGAGCCGGGCAGCGGGCACTCCCGGGCGGGGAGGCTGGCGGCATGAGCGCCATGTCGGAGACAGGCCCATGAGCGAGGTGATGGAGCGGCCGATGACCAGTGGCTCGACCGCGGCCCCGCTGGTGACGCTGCGCGAGCTTTCGGTCCGCTTCGTCTCCCGCGATGCCACCATGCATGCGGTGAACGGCGTCGATCTCGACCTCGCCGCCGGGGAGGTCCTCTGCATCCTCGGCGAGTCGGGGTCCGGCAAGTCGGTGACGCTCAGGGCGCTGATGAGGCTGCTGCCGAGGACCGCCCGCGTCACCGGCCGCATCGAGGTGGCCGGGCGCGACGTGCAGGCGATGAGCGAGCGCCAGCTGCAGGATTTGCGCGGCGGCGACGTCGCCATGATCTTCCAGGAGCCGATGACCGCGCTCGACCCCGTCTTCACCATCGGCCAGCAGATCGCCGAGACGGTGGCGCGGCATGAGGGGGCGACGCGCACCGCCGGCATGGCGCGGGCGCTCGAGCTGCTGGAGCTGGTGCAGATCCCCTCGGCGAAGCGGCGGCTGGCGGCCTATCCGCATGAGCTGTCGGGCGGGCTGCGGCAGCGGGCCATGATCGCGGTCGCCCTCGCCTGCAGGCCGAAGCTGCTGCTGGCCGACGAGCCGACCACGGCGCTGGATGCCACCGTGCAGATCCAGGTGCTGTTGCTGCTGCGCAAGCTGCAGGAGCAGCTGGGCATGGGGGTGATCTTCGTCACCCATGACCTCGGCGTCGCCGGCGAGATCGCGGACCGAGTGGCGGTGATGTATGCCGGCCGCGTGGTGGAGGAGGGGCCGGTCGGCGCGATGCTGCGCGGGCCGCTGCACCCCTATCCGCGCGGGCTGCTCGGCGCGACGGTCCATAGCGGCATGCGCGGGCAACGGCTGACCACCATCCCCGGCGCGCCGCCAAGCCTCGAGACCTTGCCGGCCGCCTGCTCCTTCGCGCCACGCTGCGCCGAGGCGGAGCCGGCCTGCCTTGCGGGCGTGCCGGCGCCGCGCTCGCCCGTGCCGGGGCGGAGCGCGCGCTGCATCAAGGTCGCGGCGGGCTGAGATCCCAGGGCAGGCGCTCCGCCTCGCGCCGGGCATCCATCCGGCTGATGCCGATATCCTTCAGCATGCGATCGTCCATCTCCGCGAGGTAGCGGCGGGTGGTGGCGGTGCGCAGCATGGCGCGAAGGCTCGGCAGGGCCGGCAGGCTGGGCCGGAACAGGGGCAGAAAGCGGGTACGGGCGTTCAGGATGGCCATGACAGGGTTCTCCTCACCCGGCTAAGCTGGTCCCGGCAGCCGAATAAGGAAAACGAATTGCATTGACGATCCTCATCAGGATCGCTGATGCTGCGCCCATGCTGTCAATCCCGCCTGGCCTCGACCCCGACCTGCTCCGCAGCTTCGTGCTGATTGCCGAAGGCGGCAGCTTCACCCGCGCCGCGCAGGCGGTGGGGCGGACCCAGTCTGCCGTCTCCATGCAGATCCGGCGTTTGGAGGAGATTCTCGGACAGCCGCTGCTGCTGCGCGGCACCCGCGGGGTGGAGCCGACCCGGCACGGGCTCTGGCTGCTGGAGCGGGCGCGGCGGCTGCTCGCCCTGCATGACGAGATCCATTCCACCTTCCGCCAGCCCGCGGTCGCCGGGGCCGTGCGGCTCGGCTCGCCGGACGACTACGCCATCCGCTGGCTGCCTGCGATCCTGGCCCGTTTCGGCGCCAGCCATCCTGCCGTGCAGGTGGAGGTGACCTGCGCCCCCTCGAACGAGCTGGTGGACCGGCTGGAGGAGGGCGAGCTCGACCTCACCCTGATCTCGGAGGGCAACGAGCCGCTCGGGGCCCGGCCACGCTGGCTCTGGCGGGGGCCGCTTTTCTGGGTCGGGACGGAGGAGGCGTCGCGGCGGCGGCCGCTGCCCATTGCCCTGGCCAATGGCGGCTGCGCCTGGCGGAAGGCGGCGATCGCGGCGCTGGATGCGGCTGACCTGCCCTGGCGGATGGCCTATACCGCGGCCTCGCTCTCCGGCTCGCTGGCGGTGGCGCTGGCGGGGCTAGCGGTGACCGTGGCGATGCCGGCGCCCTTGCCGGAGGGGCTGCGGGTTCTCGGGGCGACCGAGGGGCTGCCGGCCTTGCCGGACTTCGGCATCGGCCTGCTGCGCGGGCCGGGGACGCCCGTCTGCGAGGCGTTGGCCCGGCATATCGAGGAGGGGTTCGCGCTCGAGGCCGGCTTCGAGACGCGGTTGCGGGCTTGAGCCGGAGCGGGAACCGGTCCAGAAAACAGGCTCAGTCGTTGGACCGGGAAACGTCGCCATGAACCGTCGCTTTCTGCTGGCCCTTGCGGCCACGGGCCTTGCTGCGCCTGGCGTTCTGCGGGCGCAGGAGGCCTGGCCGGACCGGCCGATCCGGCTGATCGTTCCCTGGCCGCCCGGCGGATCGACCGACACCATCGCCCGGCTGTTCCAGCCGAAGCTGGCCGAGATCCTGGGCAAGCCGGTGATCATCGACAACCGGGGCGGCGCCTCGGGCTCGATCGGCGCGATCGAGGCGGCGCGGGCGGCGCCCGACGGCTATACCTGGATGCTGGCCTACGACAACGAGGCGACCAACCAGACGCTGCTGCGGCTGCCCTACAGGACGCTCGAGGCCTTCGCGCCGGTCAGCCTGGTGGCGACCGGGCCGCTGGCGCTGGTGGCGCATAGCAGCACGCCCTACCGGAACTTCGGGGACGTGGTCGCGGCTGCCAAGGCGGCGCCGGATACGGTCAGCTTCGCCAGCTCGGGCGTCGGCGGCCTGGCCCATGTCTCGACCACGCTGCTGCAGCAGCAGGGCGGGTTCAGCCTGGTGCATGTGCCCTACCGGGGCGGCGGGCCGGCCGTGCAGGATGCGGTGGCGGGGCAGGTGCCGCTCTTCATGTCGAACGTGGTCATCATCAGCCAGCACATCCGGGCCGGGACGCTGCGGCCGCTCGGGGTGACGACGCTGAAGGAGAGCCGGCACGTCCCGGGCACGGCGCCCTTCGCCGAGCAGGGGTTCGCCGGCTTCGATGCGCCGACCTGGTGGGCCTTCCTCGGCCGGGCGGGGACGCCGGAGCCGATCCAGCGGCGGATGCAGGAGGCGCTGGCGCAGGCGCTGGCAGATGGCGACATCCGTGCCCGCATCGAGGAGCAGGGCTGCGACGTCCGCGCCAGCGGGCCCGAGGAGTGCGGACGCTTCTTGGGCCGGGAGATCGAGCGTTGGGGCAAGGTCATCCGCGACAACAAGATCAGCGCCGACAGCTGAGGAACGGGGCCGGGCAAGGGGTTTCCATATCCGGCTGCGGAAAGGTCGAATCGGCTGTTGACCGCCCCGCGGCCCGGGCGTAGAAGCTGCCTACCGCGACGACGTCGGGGCTTGACGAGACAGGGCGGAGACGCCAATATCGCTGCCCCGCTGATGAAGCGGTTCACATCGCCGACCGGCTGCTCCAGCTTCCTGAACGGAAAGGCTTCGCGGCTGAGAGGCGGTTTCCCGTCGGAGGCGACTTCGATGGGTTGTTCTTTTAAAGTCGCATCAGGTTTTGGAAGCGCGTAATGGATGTATGCGTTG
>NZ_JCACHU010000080.1:0-4758 GCF_059504005.1 Belnapia sp.
GCCATCCTGCGGCTTGTACCTGCTCAGGGCGGCACCGCAAGAATGCAACAGAACCGTTCAAATCACCCGGGCAAGCCCAGCGGTTCCTGTCGGCGCACGCGATGATCTATGGTCACTTCCGTCCGCGGCGGCACCTGATGCCCGCCGAGCAGTACCGCCGTTCGCGCAACAAGGCTTTCCAAATCTGGCGGCAGGAGACGTGTGCCCAGATGGCGGCGTGAGATCGCGCAAGCTCTGCCTTGCGGTCGAACGCACCCGGTCACCAAACAATGTGACAATGCCCGCGAGCGGCCAGCATCTCCTCGGCCATGCGTAGACTGAGAGGGAAGCGAAAGTAGAGCCAAACCGCTTGGCTGATCACCTCGGCCGGAAACCGGTGACCGGCATAGGGCGACTTGGCGGCAAGAGAACACTTTTCGGGCTTTTACCGATGGCTGCTCCGCCGGCCCAGCCCGGTCAACTTGACTATGAGAGTGTTGGTGTTGTCCGGCGGGTCTGACCCTCAACTTGATTGACCCGGTGTCATGGTACCGACGTGTCGGCCTGCCGGACGACGCTCGGCGATCGGGCGGGAGGTGACCTCATAGAAGCCTGAGGCCGTCCATCCCGTCACAGTCCTGCTCGCCCGCCGGATCTCCGGACCCGCACCCGATGGGAGAACCGGCAGCATGAACAAGGCCAGCCCACACGACATCATCGTCGGCATCGACACTCACAAACACACCCACGCCGCCGTGGCCGTCACCGGGCTCGGCGCCCGGGTTGGGGAGCTGACGATCCGTGTTGGCCTTGAGGGCTACCGTGAGCTCGAGGCCTGGGCCCGATCACTGGGAGCCGTCCGCGCCTTCGGCATCGAGGGCACGGGCGCGTACGGTGCTGGCCTGGCGCGCTTTCTTCGTGCGACGGGCCATACCGTTCACGAGGCCGGCCGGCCCGATCGCGGGCGGCGCCACCGGCATGGCAAAACGGACCACCTCGATGCCGAAGGCGCCGCCCGCGCCGTGCTGGGTGGGCAGGCCACGGCTTTGCCCAAGGCCGGCACAGGTAAGGTGGAGATGATCAGGCACCTCAAGGTCGCCCGTGACACCGCCGTCAAGGCGCGCACCCAGGCCATGCTGGCGCTGAAGGCCATCATGATCAGCGCTCCGGCAGCTCTGCGCGAGCAGCTCGAGGCAGTCGCCGGCCGGGTGGCGCTGGTCCGGCATCTGGCGGCATTGCGGCCGGGGCCGCTGACCACGACCACCGCTTCAGCCAAGGCCAGCCTGCGTGCCATCGCTCGCCGCTGGCTCGACCTCGACGTCGAGATCCGGTCACACGATGCCCACCTCGGCCGGCTGGCCGAGCGGTGCGCGCCGGAGATGGTCGCGGCGCATGGCATGGGGACCGCGACCGCGGCGGAGATGCTTGTCCTCGTCGGCGACGAGCCGGAGCGGATCCACTCCGAAGCTGCCTTCGCCACGCTCTGCGGCGCCTGCCCAGTGCCGGCTTCGAGCGGCAAAACCAGCAGGCATAGGTTGAACCGCGGTGGGCATCGTCAGGCCAACGCTGCCCTCCACCGCGTGGTGGTCGTGCGCATGCGCACTCACCAGCCCACCATCGACTACCTCCGGCGTCGCACGGCTGAGGGCAAGAGCAAGCGGGAGATCATTCGCTGCCTCAAGCGCTTCGTCGCACGCGAGATCTTCGGCTATCTCTGCCGTCCATCCAAAGGCGTCTGCCCAGCCCAAAACGCCGCTTGACCACTATAGGAGCATCGGTGCCTTTGGAACGCCAAGCTGTATCCACACCCTCCGGCACACCCGCCCGATCGAGGCTCATGTCGAGCAAGACGGTGCCGCTCGAAGACGGATGCACGGCCACGAGCGAGGAGACGCGTAGCACGTCCCCGGTGGTGAGCAGGAGCCCGAAGGATCCGCCGCGCACATCGAGCATGCGGTCGACGAACCATGCGGGAAGCAGAGCGGTGTCGGTAGGATCGGCAACTCGCGTCCAGGTCTGGCTCACTGTTCGTCAGCCAGCGACAGGGTTGGACAAATCGCTGGCCGCCCTGCAAACCTGTATTGCAAGTGCCTCTGGGCCTGCCCTGCCCGCATCGGTCGCGCGTTGATCCGTTGGGAATGAAGTGGCTTGCATGGCGGCCTTTCGTGTTGCGTCCGTGGTCACGGCGGGAGCCGCAGCGTGAATGACGCCACCCGGCAAGATGCCGGGTGGCGGCGGATCAGGCCGCCAGGGGCACTGCCGGGGTGGTGGCTTCGGCCCCACCCACGGCCTCGGCCACCATCTGTGCGGTAGCGGCCGAGAGCGTCCAGCCGAGATGACCGTGGCCGGTATTGTAGAACACGCCCGGCCGGCTGCCAGCGCCGATGCGCGGCAGCATGCCAGGCGTCATCGGCCGCAGCCCCGCCCAGGGCACGGTGCGGGCGGTGTTGACCTCAGGAAAGAGCTCCTCCGTCCAGCGCACCAGCGGACGGATACGGTCCATGCGGATGTCACGGTTCTCGCCGTTGAACTCAGCCGTGCCGGCTACCCGGAAGCGGTCGATGCCGAGCCGACTGCTGACGATCTTGGTGGCGTCGTCCAGCAGGCTGACCGAGGGCGCCGCCTCTCGGCTGCGCGGATCGTCGAGGTGGACGGTGATGGAATAGCCCTTCACCGGATAGACGTTGATGCGGTCGCCGAGCATGGCGGCGAAGCGACGGCTGGCGACGCCGGCGCAGATCACGACGGCATCGACCCGCAGGAGCT
Organism: Belnapia sp.; assembly: GCF_059504005.1. Classification (NCBI taxonomy): domain Bacteria; kingdom Pseudomonadati; phylum Pseudomonadota; class Alphaproteobacteria; order Acetobacterales; family Roseomonadaceae; genus Belnapia; species Belnapia sp. The sequence continues at coordinate 2,746 of NZ_JCACHU010000080.1, forward strand.
CGGTACCTTCGTCGCCTGTGGCCGGCCGCCACGCGACCACGATGCCGTCCCGCTCATGCCGGATCGCGGTCACGTCGGCCTCAAACAGGAAGCGGGCGCCGCGGCGCTGGCAGGCCTCGGCGAGGCCGCGCGTGTACTTATGGATGTCGCCGGTGGAGTCCGATGGGGTGAAGAAGCCGCCATAGTAGCTGCCGTGCAGCGTCGGTTCGATCCGGCGCATCTCCTCCGGCGTGACAGAATGCCGATCCAGGCCACCCTCCCGCAGCAGCACGTTGACGCGTGCGGCGGCGTCGAAGCCGGCTTGGTCTCGATAGACGTGTAAGATGCCGCGCTGCTCGACGTCGAAATCGATACCTTCCTCCTCGGCGATCGAGAACAGGTGCTTGCGCGCCTCAATGGCCAGCCTCGTGGTGGCGATCGTGTTGGCGCGGTAGTTCCGAATCTGGCCAGTGAACTCGCCTAGCCAGGAATACTTGTGAACGCTCGGCCGCGGGTTCAGCAGCAGCGGCGCATCCTGGCGCAGGATCCACTTCATGCCTTTCAGCACGGTGGCCGTGCTGTTCCAGACCTCGGCGTTGCTGGCAGACAGCTGTCCGCCGTTGGCGAACGAGGTCTCCATAGCGGCGTAGCGGTGGCGGTCGAGCACCACCACGTCATGCCCGCGTCGCAGGAGCGCGTAGGCCGTGGTGACCCCAGTGATTCCCGATCCGATGACTGCGATTGTGCTCACATCACGCTCCGACACAAAGGTTCGCAGCGAACGGTATGACGGCCGTCCCTGCCCCCATCTGTCTCGGTGCCTGAGAGCTTAGCCCGGGCTTTCCTGGCGAAAGCGGCGGGATATCCCCTTCGGCGGGCGCCACAGCGGCGCCTCTCTCCAGATCGTCCTCGCTACGCGGTCCTGGGTGCCTGAGAGTTTCCCGGGGGGTTGCTCCTTCGGCGGCCTCCAGATCCCGTAGGACCCCGAAGCTCTCTCCCGCATACCTCAGCGGACAAAGGCGATATCGTGAGCCACCTCTGCCAAGTCAACGGAATTTCTGCATCGGTCTTGCGCTCTCTTCGGCCGTCCAAACCCTGTCGCGGCGTATATACGTCGCGGCTGAAAACTTCCCCGAGCAACCCAGCAGGCACGGACTCGGGCGACAAACCGCCGCTTTCCGATCAACAAGGACATAAAGCCGCCGTCAGTGGCGGCACCACAGCGATACCCCAATCGACTGAGCTAAGTCAGTCACATGCGATAAGAGCCGCTGGCCATCTCACACCGCTACCTCGACCAAGTTGCGGATCGAGAAGCCTGGGGGAATCCCGGCTGAGCTTACCTCAACGAGCCGCGCTACTCCTGGCCTTGCGGCTGGCGTCTCAGCGGCACTGCGCGCAAGTCAGCAAACCGCGTCGCTCTCGTGCCGGCGAGACAAGATAGCCGCAGCGGATGCAGTTGGTGCAGGTGTCATCCGCCGCGAAGGGATCGGCAAAAGCCCGCTTGGTCGACCTTGGCGTGCCCTCTGGGCGCTCCGGCTTGATGGTACGCGGCTTGTGGCTGCTTCTAGTCGGGACATCGGCGGCAGCCTCGACAGGTTGGATCGGCGGCAGCAGCGGGTCCCAGCCGGGCATAAAATGCCCAACCGGTGGGGTGGGTTTCAGAGCTTCCGGTGAAGCTGTGGTTGGCGGCGGCGATGGGGCAGGGCGGGCGTTGAATCCGTTCGGCCAACTTGCGGCGTACGCAGAGGACCCTGGCCGACGAGCCGGCTCGGCTGGCGATGTTAGGCTCTGTGACCGGAGTTGCTGGCTGACCCATTCGGTTCCGCATCGGTCTCTGGTTGTGCGCCTTGGGACGTTCACCCGGCTTTCCGGGAGACCCGACCATGACCAGGACGAGCCTGGACGATGCCCAATGGGTGTCGCTGATGCTGGTGATGCAGCAGATACCGCTGGCATGGAAGCGTGACGAAGCTGCTCTGTAGCGCGACGATCTGGATGGAGGCGCGCGTCAATCAGGATGACGCGATGGCG
>NZ_JCACHU010000081.1:0-4741 GCF_059504005.1 Belnapia sp.
GCTCAAATCAACCCGTGGGAGCTCCCGCCACTGCCACCCGATGAATAAGAGCGGCTAGATACACCTAAAGAGGCGCTTCCTGATCGGCCGCCCAATCCTCCACCGTCACCTCGGCCTGCGCTACGATCACCGGCCCGGTTCAGCCCGTGCGGCACCGGTGCTCGGCAATCTCTGCATTCACCGACGACGGGTTTGCCTGCTGCTCGTCCGAGAGCTTGAGAACATAGCTGGGGCTCGGCCGATGCCGCGGCTCGAGGGCGGCGAGCCGGCGATACAGAGCCCCGCTCACGGCTGAGCCTCTGTCTCAGGCGCCGCGGCGGCGATGCGCCACAGATCCGCATCGCTGGTACTCTCCGGCAACCCCAGGAAGGCCCACAGCGCTGCGTCGGGCCACTGTGGTCCTGCCCCGGTCCCACGGACACCCTAGATAGGCTGAACGGCCTGAGAGGTGTTGATGGCGGAGAGGAACAGACAGCGTCGGCTCTTTCCGGTCCAAACAGAAGCGCGGCGTCACGCCGACCATCCGACGGGAGATCAGGCGGCGCGCCGCCATCGAGCCGGTGATCGGCCACATGAAGGCGGACGGCCATCTCGACCACAACTTCCTCGCCGGCGCCGCTGGCGACACCATCAACGTCGTCCTCGCTGCCGCCGGCCACAACCTCCGCCTCCTGCGGGCCTGGCTGATCCGGCTTCTTGCGTTCCTTCTCAGCCTCCTCGCGATCAGCGTGACCACGGCCCCGACGCCAACACCGCAGCTCGCCGCGCGCTGAAATCGCGTTCTTCACGGCCGACTACCTACGCTGGCCGGCTTGGGGGTCCCTCCTCATATAAGGCCGAGTTACCTCTGTGCTCCATGACCTCCACGGTTTCCAGCCAGACACGCCCCGCTGTCTGCTCCGTCACGAAGCGCGCGACATGGCCGAACACGTACTCGGCTGTTGCTTCGCAGCCGACCCGTGGCAGCACGCGGAGGGTCACCAAGCCCTTCGTCTCGAGGTGCCGGAAATCAGGTAGGTTGGGGTCGTCCTCCGCGACCAGCATCGTGTGATCGAACATCTCGTGCAGCCATGCCTTGACCGGCTTCAACCCGCCGAAGTCGAAGCACCAGTTGCGGTCATCGAGTTCACGCGCAGCAAAGACGAACCTGAAGGCGAGGGCGTATCCATGGATCAGGCGGCAGTGGGAGTGCGTGGCACGCCACTGCCGAAAGCAGCAGGAGAGCCCTTCGCTGTGGTCGTAGGTCTTCGTCGACCTGTAGACGGGTGCTTTGGCTTGGCCGTTCCTGTCGTAGGCCATTCGCTCATGCATTACGGTGAGTTGAGGACCGACCGCCGTCGCCCGGATCTCCGGCAGTCGGGTCATTCTGTCGCGCCCAGCTCCAGCGCGACGCACTGGTGCGGGTCCTGGAGGACGCGGCCTGTCAAAATGCTGAAAGGCAGGACGTTTTCGAAGCCGGTTACCGTCGGGGGTGCGTGGCCCAGCCGGTAGATCGTCGGTGCCATAGCCATATTAAGTTGGTCCTCCAGGCGTGGAGCTGTCCATCAATAGCATCTATAAGTAGATTTATCTTTCTGTAAACCCACCTCTGGTGATAAACAGCCTTGTACTAAGGTGTGGTGACCCGTCTCCGGACAGTTCCCGGTAGCGGCGATTGCCTGCCGCCGGTCTGACGTCCGCGTGTCACTTGAGGAAAGCGAATGACCCGTTTTGGAACAAGACGCGCCATGGGACGGCTCACCGTGGCAGCCTTGGCCGGCGCCACATCCTTTACATTGTGCCAGCGGGCTACCGCGACGTCACTGCCTCAGCCTTCGGAGCGGCCGATCCTGACGATCAGCGGCAAGGTTGCGGTGTTCAATAAGGGCGACACGGCACAGTTCGACCGCCCAATGCTTGAAGCGTTGGGCCTGTCAGGCTTCGAGACGATGACGCCCTGGTATCCCAGCCCAGTTCGGTTCGATGGTGTCCTCATGGACCGGCTGCTCGAGAGAGTTGGCGCTTCGGGCGACCGAGTTGTCGCCTACGCCCTCAACGATTACAGTACTGAGTTGCCGATCAGCGACTTTGCGACCTACGGCGTGCTTCTCGCCCTCAAGCGTAACAATGAGTACATTTCGGTGCGCGATAAGGGACCGCTGTTCATTGTTTATCCATTTGATAGCAAAACCGAGCTAAGGCACCAGCGGTTCTACGCGCGCTCTGCCTGGCAACTCGCGCGTTTGGTCGTGCATTAGCCGCGCCTGCTACGCCGAAGGCACGTTCTCCAAATGTGGTCCATTGTGGGTGTGTATAGCCGTCGGCTCGGTCGCGTCGCCTGGTTGCTCCTCGCCACCGCTGGCATCGTGCTGGTGCTGGCAGCCGCTTACACCTCCCGCCTCATCGTAGAGCGCCAGGACGTGCTCCAGCAGGTCTCGCGCTACAACAACACGTGGCTCGCTAGCCAAGCCGTTACCGAGCTCGCGCGCTTGAAGGAAAGAATTGCCAGCCATGCGCTGACCGACGGCGTCGTCGATCGGGAAGAAGTGCAACTCAGGCTCGACATCCTGGCGAACCGGGTCGGCCTGCTGCAACTCAGTCGTGTGGCGGAGCTGGCCGCCAGCCGCCCCGAGCTGGGCGACGTCATCGGCGAGCTCGCCACGGCGGTGCAAGCCGCGGGACCGCAGGTCGCGGTCCTGGCCCAAACGGGCCACCGGGAACTGCTCGACCTCCTAGCGCCGCTCGAGCCGAAGCTGGCGAGGCTTGCCGCAGTGGCAAACGTCGAAGGCGGCGACCGCGTCGCGGAGGATCAGCGGCAGCTCAGCCGGCTGCACTGGATTTTTTCGGGTGTCCTCATTGCACTCGCGGCCTGCGGTTTGGTCCTGCTCGCGCTACTGCTGCTGCATAACAGGCTACTCCGCCGCACCCACGGCGAGCTTCACACGCAAAACGAGCGCTTCGACGCAGCCTTGAACAACATGTCTCAGGCCCTTTGCATGGTGGACACGGAGCAGCGCCTGATCGTTTGCAACCAACGCTACACAGAACTCTTCGCCCTGCCACCAGACGCGGCCGCGCCGCGCACGCCCATTGGCGACATCCTGCACAAGATCGCAGCCGGTAACCACAGCATGGGGGAGCTGGCAAGCGCCATCCATTTGAAGCAGGAGATGCTGATACGCGACGAGAGTGCCGGTACCTTCGTTACCGAGCAGAGCGCGGAGCGATCGATTTCCGTATCCCATCGGCCCATGCCTGGCGGTGGTTGGATTGCCACTTACGAGGACATCACTGAGCGCCGCCTCGCCGATGCGCGAATCGCTTATATGGCGCACCATGACGCATTATGCGGTCTACCAAACCGCGTTCTGTTCCGGGAGAGGTTGGAGTACGAAGTGGGTCGCCTCGAACGCAAAGGCGGTTGGCTTGCGATCCTGTGCCTCGACCTCGACCACTTCAAGAACGTCAATGACACGCTGGGCCACCCCGCGGGGGACCTGCTGTTGCAGGTGGTGGCACAGCGGCTGCGTGGTTGCGTGCGCGAGGGCGACACGGTAGCGCGCCTAAGCGGCGATGAGTTCGCTATCTTGCAGCCCTCGCCGGAGCAACCGCAGGACGCCCGGACCCTTGCCGAGAGGCTCGTGAAGGTGCTGGGCATGCCCTACGACATCGATGGCCACCGCGTGGTGATCAGCGTGAGTGCCGGCATCGCGCTCGCACCGCTCGACGGCTACGATGCCGATGATCTGCTCAAGAAGGCAGACGTGGCACTCTACCGCGCCAAGTTCAGTGGGCGCTCGTGCTCTCGTTTCTTCGAACCGGAAATGCGAACGCAACTCCAGGCGCGCCTGACTATGGAGGCGGACTTGAGAGAAGCGTTGGAAGGGCGACAGTTGGAGCTGTTCTACCAACCGCTTTTTAATCTCGAGGAAAATCGGATTCGCGGCTTCGAGGCGCTGCTGCGTTGGCACCATCCAAAGCGGGGATTGGTATCTCCAGAACAGTTCATTCCCGTGGCCGAGGATACTGGCCTTATCGTCCCGATCGGGGAGTGGGTCCTGCAACAGGCATGCAAAGATGCCAGTGGCTGGCCGACCGATATTCGGGTGGCGGTCAACCTGTCGCCGCTGCAGTTCATGAGCCCTCGGCTTGCCGGAGCGGTGGCCGACGCGATGGCGCAGGCGGGATTAGCAGCAAGTCGTTTGGAACTGGAGGTAACAGAGTCGGTTCTATTGCAGGATAGCGAGGTGGTTCTTGGCTTGCTGAATAAGCTGCACGGCATGGGTCTGCGCATAGCGCTGGATGATTTTGGGACCGGGTACTCCTCGCTGAGCTACCTCCGGCGTTTCCCTTTCAGCAAGATCAAGATCGACAGGTCATTCCTGATGGAGCTCACGGACGGCCCAGACAGTGCGGCGTTCGTCGATGCGATCGTAAACATCGCCTCCAGCCTGGGGATGACGTCGACCGCAGAAGGTGTTGAAACTGCGGAGCAGCTAGCGCAGATCCGGCGTGCCGGTTGCACCGATGCGCAGGGCTACTATTTTGGCCGACCGCGGCCCAACACCCATGTCTTGGCTTTGTTGCAGGCGCCCGTGTTGATTGCGGTATAACAACGACATTGTCGAGGGACCTGCGAGCCTCCGGTTGTGCATAGGCTCACCCATTCGACGCCGATCGGCTCCGCAATTGGCTTGGAATGCTCGATTATTGAGGCGGCCCTCATTGTCTTGACCTGATCTGACGAATGGCCAACTTCACG
>NZ_JCACHU010000082.1:0-4714 GCF_059504005.1 Belnapia sp.
GGCGCCGCGCTCATCCTGATTGACGCTGCCAACCATCCTGATTGTCGCTGTGCACAGCGCTTCGTCGCTTCGTTGAGGCGGCACTCTGGATCTGCCGGACCGGGGCGCCGTGGCGCGACCTGCCCGAGGGGCTGGGCTGCTGGTCCAGCGTTTATCACCGCTGGCGGCGCTGGTGTCTGCGCGGCTGGTGGGAGTTGGTGTTCGAGGCGCTCGGCCCGGCCTTGCCCGCGGACGGGCTGCTGCTGCTCGACAGCACCACCTGCAAGGCCCACCGGGCCGCGAGCGGAGCGGCGGGCAGCACGGCCGCCGCCGAGGCGCTCGGCCGCAGCCGTGGCGGGCTGTGCTCCAAACTCCATGCCTGCGCCGATGGCGCGGGCCGGGTCCTGCGGCTGATCGCCAGCCCCGGACATCACTCCGACCTGCGCTATGCTATGGCGCTCGCCTCGGGTATCCCGGCCCGCGATGCCGCGCTGGACAGGGGCTATGTCTCAGCCCCCCTCCGCGCAGCCTTCGCCGCCGAGGGCTGCACCGTCCACACCCCGCCCAAGCGCGGCATGGTCGATCCACCCGCATGGGATCCTGTGCTGTACGCCCGGCGCCACTACGTCGAGAACCTGTTCTCCCGGCTCAAGGACTGCGCGCGTATCGCTCTCCGGCGCGACAAGACCCGCCGTAGTTGGATGGGTTTCGCCCATCTCGCCGCCACCATGATCAACCTGCGCATCGCAGAGTTCAGTCACAGAGCCTAGCCGGTCCGATCGGCGGTGAACGACCTCGACCACCCGGCTTTGGCTGGCAGCAGCACCCCGCTGCCGAGAGGCAACGTGCAGGACCTCATTGTCTTTGGAGTTTGAGCGGGGGCTTGGTTTGGTCATGCGGGCAAAGACGCGGTCGGCTTCGGACATACGGTTCCAGACTAGGTGAGTTTGGCTATGGAGCGGCAGCGTTGAGGTTTGAACGATGCAAACATAATCTTGCCGGTACTATTGGTCGAATAAACTCGCAGTCAGTGCATCGCACTGCTATCGCCTGTTGGCAGGCCGGCTTCAGGCAGGAGACGAAGGCTTTGTCACTGCCTGCTGCGGCGTCCTGAACCGTCTACACTTCATTGAAGCAGCATCTTCGGCAGCTTGCTAGACACGCATGTACGCTGCTTGAGAAGCGGCAAGGGCCCGGGTGCTGTCGAGGTCTGCCGGTCGTCCCATGAGATAACCCTGTCCCTTGGCCACGCCCAGAGCCTCCAGCGTTCTGAACTCCCCTTTAGTTTCGATGCCCTCCGCCACGATCTGGCAGCCAGTTTCCTTGGCAAAGTAGATGAGAGCAGCCGTCATCGCTCGCCTGGCGGAGTTGGTATCAACCGATCGGGTCAGACCCGTGTCGAGCTTGATGATGTCGGGCTGCAGTTGAACGATGTGCTGAAGGCTGGAATAGCCTGCACCGGCATCGTCGATGGCAAGCCTGGCGCCCTGCCTCCTGAAAGAACCAAGCGCGCTCCGCAGGTGATCATAGTTCTCGACCTCGGCGTGTTCGGTGATCTCCAGGACAAGCCGATGCTGAGGAACATCGCCGATCACCGCCTCCACCCGGCCGCTGACGATCGCTGCAGGCGAGGCATTGACGGAGACGAAGACCTGGTCGGGCAGCACCTCGAAGGCACCCATGGCCTTCCGAATCACCGCCAGTTCGAGGTCCACCCCGCAACCCGCCTTGGCCGCCTGATCGAACCACAGATCCGGCGAGCGGTAAGGCTCCGGTGAAAAGCGGCACAAGGCTTCGAACCCAACGACACCGAAGGGCGTGAAGCTGAAGATCGGCTGGTAGACGACCGAGAACAGCTCATGCTCGATCACCCGCGCGATCTCCCGGCGTGACCGTTCGATCTCCTGCTCGGCTTCCAGGTCCCGACTGATCTGATGGGCCGCCATATCGGCAAACACCTTCATGACCTGCAGATCACGCGGATTGAGCGACGTGTTGGCATGCGGGCTCAGGCAACAGAACATGCCATAGGTGCGTCCATCCGGCAGGCGGACGGGCACGCTCAGATGCGATCCGATCGGCACGGCCTGGGTAATCGGCATGGATAGCGCCAGGGGGTAGTCGGCGGTGTTCGCCATCAGCTCGGGCAGCCGACCCGCCAGAATGTGGCGGCAGTAGACATCGTCGAGGCTGCGGGAGTCGCCTGGCTTGATCAGCGCCTCGAGACCGGGAGCATCGACCTCGCGGAAGACCGAGCGTCCGTCCACGAACTCGGAAAGGTAGGCAACTTCCATGTTCAGATGTTTTCTGACCGCCTCAAGAGCAGTTTTGATTCCCGCATGCGCCTTGTCTGCCGCGAAAGCGGCAGGGTCTATCAAGTGGCTCAGCATCTCTTGCTCTCGTTCAGGTTTGGCATCATGGCCGGTGCCGGGAAGTCCATACGGCAGCAGCAACAGTTAATATGATGGCTGGAGAAACAATCCCTGAGCCTTGCTAAAAAATCCAGAAACCGGGCGGGCGTCGGCAGCAAGAGGGCGTTGTACTGTTGCGTACGCTGCTTCATTGCTTGCGCAAGCGCAGTCCCTGCCGGACTTATTTACTAAGTCATCCACAACTGCCGTCTGTCCGTGCTTCCATTGGTGGTTTCGCGTAAACGTTATAAAGGCGGCGCTACCAGAAGCGTCAACTCATATCTTATAGGTAGCGCATATACCGGTGGGCACGCGCCATGGATGCATTCCAACACAACTTTCCCGCGCCATTCGCCCTCATCCAGGCGTCGCCCGCCAGCAACCATCGGCTCGCCCCCGACCTCGAAACCCGGCGCTTGGCTGTGCTGCATCGCTACGAACTGCTCGACACGCCACCCGAAGCGGAGTTCGACGGCCTTGCATCCCTGGCAGCTGATCTGCTCGACGCTCCGGTCGCCCTTGTCTCGCTCGTCGGCGACAAGCGGCAGTGGTTCAAGGCGCGCATTGGGTTTGACCTAGCCGAGACGCCACGCTCATGGTCGTTCTGCCAGCACCTGCTCCAGGAACCCGCAGGCAGCGTTCTGGTCGTGCCCGATGCGACATGCGATCCACGCTTCGCAGCTAACCCCTTGGTCACCGGCGGCCCCCGCATCCGCTTCTATGCCGGTGCTCCGCTGCTGACGCCTGAGGGCGTGGTGCTTGGCAGCCTCTGCGTGCTCTCCCCCGATCCACGACCGGAGGGGCTGCGAGTTGCGGAGCGGCGGCGCCTGACCGATCTGGCGGCGCTTGTCACGCGTGGCTTCGAGCTGCGCAGCACAGCACGCCAGGCGGCGAGGCTTGCGAGTGAGGCAGAGGCTCGCAAGGCCGGGGAGGAGCGACTTCGCCTGTCGCTCGAGATCGCGGGGGCCGGTGCCTGGGAGTTCGACCCCCGGTCGGGCCTGTCACTATGGGACCCTGCCGCGCATGCCCTGTTCGGCATGCCCGACAAGATTGCCTTCAACGATGCGATGGACCGCCTCGTCCACCCAGAGGATCTCGGGCAGGTGCGGGCGGCTATTCTACAAGCCATTGATCCAGCGGGGAGCGGCAGCTACGCCGTCGAGCACCGGGCCGCCTTGACCGGTCCGGATGGGCGTCCGCGCTGGCTCCGTTCGCTGGGCCAGGCGTGGTTCGCAGCCAGCAGCCAGGGTGCGCGTCGGCCGACGCGGCTGGTTTGCGTGACGATGGATATCACGGAGCAGCGGTTTGCCGTGGAGCGGCAGGCACTTCTGGTTGCCGAGTTGAACCACCGGGTCAAGAACACCTTGGCCGTCGTTCAGTCGATCGCGGAGCAGACCCGGCGCGCGACAAGCCCGGCTCCCGACGGGCAGCCCTCGCGCTTCCATAAGGCGTTTCGGGACCGGCTGCTTGCGTTGGCCAAGACGCACGACCTCCTGACGGTGGGCGCCTGGCGGGGCGCCACACTGGCCGAGCTTGTGAATGCTTCGCTGCGTCCGTTCACCGCGCCGCCGGCCGCGGGGGCGGAGCCACGTATTGACGTGGCCGGCCCAGTGGTGCGGTTCCCGCCGGAGCCTGCCGTCACCTTGGCGCTGGCCCTCCACGAGATGGCATCCAATGCGGCCCGCTTTGGAGCTCTCTCGTCGCCGCTCGGCCGCGTCAGGGTGGTCTGGCAGATCTCCGGCTCGCCAGCGGTGGTCGAGCTTTGCTGGATCGAGCAAGGCGGGCCGCCGGTGGCCGGGCCACCGACGCATTGCGGGTTCGGCACGCGGCTCCTGGAGCGAGGCCTGGGCCATCAGCTCAAAGGAAGTGTCGAGGTGAAGTACGCGCCCGAGGGGCTCCGCATCCGGCTGCGCGTCCCAATTGGGCACCCCACGGCATCGGTCGCCTGAGCCAACGGTCTGTCACACCGATCCAGCCGCTGCTTGAACAACAGAGCGGCAAACTCGCATCGGCCGACGCCACGGCGAGAGCGGCAGGTGCAGCGCATACTATCGCCGCGCCCGCGGCAGGGGCTTCCGGGTCTGGCAGGAGGTGACTTGCGTCTAACACTACCTGGGCGGAAACGACCTGATTTTCGTGCGATTTCAATGTGATACGAAATTTTGCCTGTGGCCAATAACTGTCTGAAAATGCTCTGGAATTTTTGTTTCTGCCCAGATGGTGCTAAATGGCGGCATGAACCCATAGGTCCTCATGCCACTCGATTTAGGGTTCTGTTGCGAAGTTTGCGGCGGATTGCGAATAGCCGCGACAGGCTCCGGATC
>NZ_JCACHU010000083.1:0-122869 GCF_059504005.1 Belnapia sp.
CCGGATCGCACATCCCAATCGGATAGGGAATCCTCTGTCTCGGTCAGAACACTAGAGGATGGGTCATTGCAAGGCGAGGCCGGTCGCCGGCACGGCGCGGGCCGCGCGGAGGCGTTCGAGGCGGGCGTCCGTCGCAACCAGCTCCCGCTCCACGGCCGCATGGAAGCGCCGGCCGAACTCGGCCATCTCCGGCGGCAGGGGGCGGCGCTCCTCCCGCAGGCGGTCGAGGCGGGCGGCGTACCAGTGGAGGTTCGGCTCCAGCGCATGGTCGCGCGGGCGGCGGAGGATGTCGGCGAGCCAGAAGCGGTAGGGGCCGATATTCGGCTCGTCGTAGAAGATGAGGCCGAGCTCGGTCTCGTAGACCTCGTTCGCCGGCCAGGCGGGGGCGGAGAGGGCGATGGCCCCCGGGCGCACGGGCAGCGTGCCGAACTCGAGGACGGAGCGGCGGGCGGCCGGGTCGGCGAAGGCGGCTTCCGGGTCGAGCAGGGCCTCGTCGTTGCCGCGGCGCATGAGGTTGACGAACTCGTTCTTCGGCACGGGAAAGTCGAGGATGGCCAGCGGCAGGGGCATGTTGGTCGGCCAGGGCTGCCAGAAGCCGGCGGCGGCGAGGGCGTTGTGCGCCAGGTGGATGCAGTTGTCGCGGAAGAGCGACCAGCGGAACTCGCGGGCGCCGCTGCGGTAGGGGGCGTTCTCGGCGTTGAGGAAGGCGATCATCGCCAGCAGTTGCGGGCGCGTGACAGGGACGCGGGCGCAGTAGCGGCCGCGGCCGAGACCGACCGCGTAGTCGGTGGCGATGGAGATCTCGTACTTGGCGTTTTCGCGGTGGAGGCCGGCGGGGGCCTCGGCGAAGGCCTCCTCGTGGAAGGCGATGCCGTCAAAGAGGCCGAGGCGGCGGGCCTCGGCCTGGACCTCGGCATAGCGGGCGCGGGTCAGCGCCTCGCCGGGGCGGAGGTTGCCCTCGAAGAAGAAGTCGCGGCCGGGGATCGCCACCCATTTGGCATTGCGGAAATGGGCGTTCATCGAGAGGCCGACCCCCTCCTCCGGTCCGGCGCCGGGCGCGTCGCAGGGGATCAGCGTGCCGTCCGGGCCGCGGCAGGCGCCGTTCAGGTAGAGTACGGCATGGCCGCCGATCTCGCCCCGGATCTCGGCGCCGAAGCCGGGGCGCTTCTTGATCTGGGAGAGGGCGCAGAACTCGGCATAGCGGGGGAAGGCGCTGGCGTAGCCGGCCTCTGGGTCGGCGATGCCGGGGCGGGTGAAGTCGACGGCGCCGCAGGCGGCGAGGCTGAGGGCGGAGCAGAGGGCGAGCAGGCAGCGCAGGAATCGGGGCATCGACTCTTCGACTATGGGTTGAGCGGGGGCTGAACGCCAGTCGGTCGTTGGGGTTCCGGGCCGGCCCGTTGCGGGCACGGGACTTCGCGCCGCTGTCGGGGCGGCTAGAGTGGCGGGCAAACAAGGAGAGGACGCGGATGATGCGCCTGGATAGCACGGCCCTGCCGCAGGACTGGCCGGACGGGGCCTTTGCGGCACGGATCATGACGCCGGACGGGCCGAGCGCGATCGGCCTGCTGAACGGCGCGGCCTTCGACATGACGCCGGCCTTCGGCACGGTCAGCGCCTGGCTGAACGAGGCGGATCCCGTGGCGGCGATCCGCCACCGCGGGGTGCCGGTGCCGCTCGACCTGACGGCGGTGCTCGGCAACAGCCACCATGCGGTGCGCGATGCGGGCAAGCCCTGGCTGCTGGCGCCGGTCGACCTGCAGGCGGTGAAGGCCTGCGGCGTCACCTATGTGCGGTCCATGCTGGAGCGGGTGATCGAGGAGCGCTGCCGCGGCGATGCGAGCCAGGCGGAGGCGGTGCGCGCCGAGGTGCGTCAGATCATCGGCGACGACCTCGCCGCGCTGCGGCCGGGCAGCGCGGAGGCGCGCGCGGTGAAGGCGGCGCTGATGGAGAAGGGCTGGTGGAGCCAGTATCTCGAGGTCGGGATCGGGCCGGATGCGGAGATCTTCACCAAGTGCCAGCCCATGGCCTCGGTCGGGGTCGGGGCGAAGATTGGGGTGCATCCCACGAGCGAGTGGAGCAATCCGGAGCCGGAGGCGGTGCTGGCGGTGAATGCGCGCGGGGCGATCCTCGGCGCGATGCTCGGCAACGACGTCAACTTGCGCGACGTCGAGGGGCGGTCGGCGCTGCTGCTGGGCCGCGCCAAGGACAACAATGCCGCCTGCGCGCTCGGGCCGGTGCTGCGGCTTTTCGATGGCGGGTTCACGCTCGAGGATGTGCGGCGGGCGGAGATCGCGCTGACCATCGAGGGCCGGGACGGGTTCCGGCTGGAGGAGACCGGCAAGGTCGGGGCCATCAGCCGCGATCCGACGGAGGTGGTCGATCAGCTCATCGGGCCGCATCACCAGTACCCGGATGGGGCGGTGCTGTTCCTCGGCACCCCCTTCTCGCCGAGCAAGGACCGCGGCGCGGCGGGGATGGGCTTCACCCATCACCCAGGGGATGTGGTGCGGATCGCCTCGGCGCGGCTCGGGGCGCTGGTGAACGAGGTGGACCGGACGGATGCCTGCCCGCCCTGGGTCTTCGGCGCCGGGGCGCTGATGGCCAATCTCGCCCGGCGCGGGCTGCCGCGGGCATGAGCGAGGAGTGCGGGCGGCTCGACCGCGGGGACGGCGCCGCGCTGGCCTGGCGGCGGATCGCCGGGCGCGGGCCGGGGATCGTCTTCCTCGGCGGGTTCCGCAGCGACATGACGGGGACGAAGGCCGAGGCGCTGTCCGCCTTCTGCGCCGGGACGGGGCGCGCCTTCCTCCGCTTCGACTATTCCGGACATGGGGCGAGCGGGGGCGATTTCGAGGCGGGGAGCATCGGGCGCTGGGCGGCCGATGCGGAGGCCGCGGTCGAGGCGCTGACCGAGGGGCCGCAGGTGCTGGTCGGCTCCTCGATGGGCGGGTGGATCGCGCTGCTGCTGGCGCGGCAGCGGCCGGAGCGGGTGGCGGCCTTCGTCGGGGTGGCGGCGGCGCCGGACTTCACCCCGAGGATCGAGGCGGCGCTGCCGCCGGCGGCGCGGGCGGCGCTGGAGCGCGAGGGGGTCTGGCACCGGACGAGCGCCTATGGCGAGCCCTATCCGATCACCCGGGGGCTGCTGGAGGACGGGCGGCGACAACTGGTGCTCGATGCGCCCTTCCCGCTCGCTGTCCCGGTGCGGCTGCTGCAGGGGCAGCGGGACCCGGACGTGCCCTGGGAGACGGCGCTCCGCATCGCCGGGACGGTGACCGGCGACGACGTGCAGGTGCTGCTGGTGAAGGACGGCGACCACCGCCTGTCGCGGCCGCAGGACCTGGCGCTGCTGCGGCGCGTGGTCGAGGAGGTGGCCGGGATGTAGGGGACGGCGCGGCGGCCATGGGCCAGGTGGCCGCGCGCCTCTCTGATCCTCCCGTTTGGCCAGGCCCGTGGCGCTGCCGCCGAGGACCCTTCTGGTCAGTCGAAGACGCCGTCCGCGAAGGCCAGCCTGCCCTCCGCAGCGCCCCAGTACAGGTAGTGCTCCAGCGGGTTCACCCCGGTCAGGGCCACGTCCCGGTAGGCCGTGAGATAGGCATCCGTGTCGAAGTCGCCGGACGGGTCGCGCCCCTCGCGCCAGCCCAGCCTGGCATAGTCGATCAGCGGGTCGACCCCTGCGGCAGCCACGTCGGGATAGGCCGTCAGGTAGCCGACCGTGTCGAAATAGGCGTTCGGGTCGCGTCCCTCCCGCCATCCATCCGTCGCGTAATGGCCGAGCGGGTCGAGCCCGGCCGCTGCCACATCGGGATTGGTGGCGAGGTAGAAATAGTCGTCGAACAGCACGGCGGCCTCGCCCGGATAGACGCCGTAGGGCTCGGCGACGGGGATCGGCTGGACGAAGACGGGAACGGGCTCGACGAAGACGGGGGCGGGCTCGATGAAGACGACGGCAGGCTCGGCGTAGACGGGAACGGCCCCGTCATAATAGGCGAGGTCGTACCCTTCATAATAGGCGACGTTGGTCCCGTCGTAATAGGCGGGGTCGGCCTCGTAGAGGATGGGATCGGTTTCGGCGTAGAAGGCGTCGTTATGCATGGTGCGGCCTCCGGCGGGGTGCGGCTTCGCTATCGCGTCCTGCCATAACGCGCCGGACGGCCGGACGGCGCAGGCAGGCCGCCTGGCATCCTCCCTGCCCGGCCGCGAGCTGCGCGCTCAGTCCGGCGTCCCGAGGATCGCCGCCAGCCCCTCGCGATAGCTCGGGTAGCGCCAGGCGATGCCGAGCGCGGCCTTAGTCGCGGCATTGGCGACGCGGCGGTTCTCCGCCCAGAAGCTGCGGCCCATGGGGGACATGGCGCGGGCGGCCTCCTCATAGGGCACGGCCAGCGGCGGGGGCAGGCCGAGGAGGCGGGCGGCCTCCTCCACGACCAGGGCGCTCTCGGCGGGCTCGTCATCGACCAGGTGGAGGATGCGCAGGCCGGGCAGCGGCGTCTGGCGGAGCGCGGCGGCGACGGCCTGGGCGATGTCGTCGCGGTGGATGCGGCTGAAGGCGTGGCCGGGCTTCACCGTGCGGCGGGCGGTGCCGGAGCGCAGCTCCTCGATGGCGCTGCGCCCGGGGCCATAGATGCCGCCCACGCGGAAGATGTCGAGGGCGCGGCCGGAGGTGGACAGGGCGGCGGCGCGCCAGGCCTCCTCCGCCTCGAGGCGGCGGCGGCTGCGGTCCTGGCCGGGGGCGGGGGGCGTCGCCTCGTCGACCCAGGCGCCGCCGCGGTCGCCATAGACGCCGGTGGTGGAGAGGTAGCCGATCCAGCGGAGGGCGGGGGCGGCCGCCAGGGCCTCGGCATGGGCGGCGAGCACGGGGTCGCCCCCCTCCCCCGGCGCGGCGGTGACGAGGAGGTGGGTGGCGCTCGCCAGGGCCTCGCCCGCCGCGGCGAAGGGGATGAGGCGGGTGCCGGGGGGCAGTGCCGCGGCCTCCGGGTTGCGGCTGGTGCCGGTGACGCGGAAGCCGAGCCGGGCCGCCTCCCGTGCCACGGCCTCCCCGCTGTAGCCGAGGCCGGCGATCAGGAGATGGGAGGGCACGGGGTCGCTCATGCGGCTTATCTGGCGCGGCCGGGGGCAGGTGGCTAGACTGCGCGGCGTGAAGCCTGCCTCCCCCGTTCTCGTGGCGCTGCTGACGGCCGGCCTGGCGACCAGCGCGGGCATCGGCTGGCTGGCGCTGTGGGCGCCGGCGGAGGCGGCGAGCGACTCCCTTCCCCTGCCGCCGGACGTGCCGCGGCTGGCCGAGGGGCCGGACTATGCCCGCTGTCTCGCGCTGGTGCGCACCGATCCCGACGAGGCGCGGAGCTTCGCCGAGGGCTGGGAGAGCGACGGCGGCGGCGAGGGCGCGCGGCATTGCGGCGCGCTGGCGCTGATGGCCGCGGGCGAGCCGGAGCGGGCGGCGGAGCGGCTGGAGGGCCTCGGCCGGGCCAGCCAGGCCGGCGCCGCGACGCGGGCCTCGCTCTTCGCCCAGGCGGGGCAGGCCTGGATGATGGCGGGCGAGGCCGGACGGGCCTATGGCGCCGCCACCATGGGGCTGGCGCTCGCGCCCGACGATGCCGACCTGATGCTCGACCGGGCGGTGGCGCTCGGGACGCTCGGGCGCTACGCGGATTCGATGGACGACCTGAACCGGGTGGTGGCGCTCGACCCGCAGCGAGCGGAGGCCTGGGTGTTCCGCGCGGCGGCGAACCGGCATCTCGACCGGGCCGACCAGGCGGCCGAGGATGTCGGGCAGGCGCTGGCCCTTGCCCCCGACAATGCGGAGGCCCTGCTGGAGCGGGGCATCATCCGCCAGCTCAAGGGCGACACGGCCGGGGCGAAGGCGGATTGGCAGCGGGCGGTCGCCCTCGCCCCGGACAGCGCGACGGCCGACCTGGCGCAGCAGAACTTGGCGTTGAACGAGGCCGGGCCGCAGCGGCGATAGACCTCATCACAGGGATTGGAGGTATCGCGGCCCTGGCCTTGAGGTCGGTTTCAATCCTTCCGATCCGTGCCAGAAGGTCCCGGCCGGCCACGGGCCAGAATTCAGGCCCTGCGCCGCGGCGCGATTGAACGGGGCCATGAATGCTCGACTCAGCGGTGATTTCGGCCCGTCTGCGGCAAACCGACCTGTTCTTGTTGGTTATCGTTCTGGCTGGTATTTTACTACGGATTGTTGCCTACGCCCAGGCGCGGCCGCTTTGGCATGACGAAGCGATGATCGCGCTCAACCTGTTCGACCGCTCCTATGCGGGGTTGCTGGCGCCGCTGAAATACGACCAGTCGGCGCCCATCCTCTGGCTGCTCGGCACCAAGCTCGTCATTCAGCTCCTGGGACAGGGCGAGCTGGCGCTGCGGCTCATCCCGCTGCTGGCCGGGCTTGGCTCCGTGCTGCTCTTCGCCGCGACGGCGCGGCGGCTGCTGGACGGGCCGGGGGCGGCGCTGGCCACGGGCCTGTTCTGCCTGGCCGGGCCGCTGATCTACTACGCCGCCGAGGCGAAGCAGTATTCGACCGACATCCTGGTCAGCACCTTCTTCCTCTGGGTCGTCGCCACGCGGGCGCAGCGCCTCCTCGCCAGCTGGGGCGGAATCGCGTTCCTAGCGGCGGCGGGGGCGGTGGCGCTGCTGCTGAGCCATACCGCGGTCTTCGTGCTGTTCGGCGCCGGCCTCAGCCTCTTCGTCCATGAGGCGCTGGCGCGGCGCTACCGCACGCTGGTGGCGCTGGGCCTTGCCGGCCTGCTCTGGCTCGCCTGCTTCGCTGGGGTGACGCTGCTGGCCACCAGCGATTCCGGCACGCTGGTGGATGCCATGCGGAAATACTGGGCCGAGTGGTTCATCCCGCCCCGGATCTTCGTGCCCTCGCGCTTCATCATGGCGGTGAAGATCATGCTGCAGGGGCCGGAGGGCATGGGCTTCCCCCCAGCCGCCAGCCTGGCGCTGCTGTTCTTCGCGCTGGCCGGCCTCGGGGAGATCCTCCGCCTGTCGCAGCGCACGGCCGTGTTCCTCATCCTTGCCGTGCTGGCGACGGTCGCCGCCTCGATGGCGCGGTACTACCCGATGACCGGGCGGTTCCTGCTGTTCCTGGCGCCGGGGCTGATCCTGGCGGTCGCGGCGGGCGTCGCGCTGGCCATCCGGTCGGCGCGGGAGCTGCGCCTGCCGGCGGTGGCGGCGGTCGGGCTGGTGCTGGCGCTGATGGGCTTCTCGACCGCCCTCGACTTTCGCATCCCGCCTGCCTTCGCCCGGGAGGAGCTCGACCGCAGCATCGCCGCGGTGGAGCGCGCGAAGCGGCCGGGGGACCTCGTCTATGTCTATTACGGAGCCGTCCCCGCCTTCCAGATCTACGGGAAGGCGCTGATCGCCTCGCCCGAGGGCGTCGTCTGGGGCCGGGATTCGCGGACGGACTGGAACTACATGATGGCCGACATCCAGAAGCTCTGCGGCCGGCGGGCGTGGTTCGTCTGGTCGCACCCGATCGTCCGCAACGGCATCGAGGACATTCGCTTCGTGAATTTCCTCGCAGGGAAGCTCGGCCGCGTCACCGAGCAGCAGACCTTCCGCGATGCGGGGGTGAGCCTGCTGGACCTGTCCGGCGCGGAGCGGTGCGACGCGATCGCCATCGAGGAGCCCGCACGCCCCTGGGTGCCGTCCCATCCCGGCTTCCGGCCGGGATAGGCGCGGACCGCCTCGCCTCAGCCGAAGGCGATGAGCTGGCGCACCGCCTCGCCCGACTTGAGGCGGGCGAAGCCGGCGTTGATCTCGTCGAGCTTCAGCGTGCCGCTGATCAGGTGGTCGAGATGCAGGCGGCCCTGCTGCCAGAGCTTCAGCAGCCGCGGCATGTCGACGCGGAAGTGGTTGGAGCCCATCGAAGAGCCCTGGATCTTCCGCTCGCGCAGGAAGTCGAAGCCGTGCAGCTCGATCTTCACGCCGAAGGGCACCATGCCGATGATGGTCGCCGTGCCGCCCGGGCGAAGCATGCTGAAGCTCTGCTCGGCGGTCGCCTTCAGGCCCAGCGCCTCGAAGCTGTAGTGGACGCCGCCGCCGGTCAGCTCCCTCACCTGCTGCACCGGGTCGTCGTTGCCGACCAGGATGGTGTCGGTCGCGCCCATGATGCGGGCGAGGTCGAGCTTCGACTGCAGCCGGTCGATGGCGATGATGCGCGATGCGCCGGCCAGCGCCGCGCCGTTCACCGCCGAGAGGCCGACGCCGCCGCAGCCGATGACGGCGACCGTCGAGCCCGCCTCGATCCGCGCGGTGTTGAAGACGGCGCCGACGCCGGTGATGACGCCGCAGCCGACCAGCGTCGCGCGGTCGAGCGGGATGTCCGGGTCGATCTTCACCAAGGCGTTCTCGTGGACGAGCAGCTGCTCTGCGAAGGCGCTGAGGTTGAGGAACTGGTTCATCAGCTCCCCGCCCTTCCAGGACAGGCGGCGGGACTGGCCGGGCATCATCTTCACCTCGGTGTTCTCGCAGAGCACCGTATGGCCCGTGGTGCATTGCGAGCAGGCGCCGCAGAAGACCGAGAGGCAGCCGATTACGTGGTCGCCGGGCTTGAGGTAGGTGACGTCGGAGCCGACGGCCTCGACCACGCCCGCGACCTCATGGCCGGGGACGGTCGGCAGCGGGTGGGGGTAGAGGCCCTCGATGAAATGCAGGTCGGAGTGGCAGAGGCCGGCATAGGCGGTGCGCACCAGCACTTCGCGCGCTTTCGGCTTCTGCAGCGTGACCTCCTCGACGGTCAGCGGCTGGTTCACTTCATGCAGGACGGCGGCTTTCATGGCGGCGCTCTCCCCTCTTGGACCCCTCGACGATAGCACCTAGGCTCCGCGGCACCAGAGCGGGAGGAGCCCATCATGGAGCTGTTGCAGGAGCGCGCGGAGGGCGTGCTGTGGCTTACCATGAACCGGCCGGAGGTGCTGAACGCCCTCGGCGGCGCCATGATGTGGGACCTGCTGGGGGCGCTGGGCGAGGCGGCGACGGACCCGGAGATCGGCTGCGTGGTGCTGACCGGGGCGGGGCGCGGCTTCTCCGCGGGCGGCGACATGAAGGCGCGGGCGACGGGCGCCAAGCCGCCGCCGGCGACGCCGGAGGCGGGCGCCGACGAGCTGCGCAGCCGGATGGAATGCTCCCGCCTGCTGCACGAGATGCCGAAGCCCACCATCGCCATGGTGAACGGCGTCGCCGCCGGGGCGGGCATGTCCCTCGCACTCGCCTGCGACATGCGCATCGCCGGCAGCAGCGCGCGGATGACGACCGCCTTCGCCAATATGGGTTTCTCGGGGGATTTCGGTGGGCACTACTTCCTGGCGAGGCTCGTAGGGCCGGGCAAGGCGCGGGAGCTCTACTTCACCAGCGTCAAGCTCGATGCCGGCGAGATGGAGCGGCTCGGCCTGGTCAACCGGCTGGTGCCGGACGAGCAGCTGCGGGCAGAGACGGAGCGGCTGGCCCGGCAGCTCGGCGGGGGGCCGCGCGTCGCCTGGCGCTACATGAAGCGCAACATGCGGATCGCCGAGGAGGGCACGCTGGCCGAGGCGCTGGATGCCGAGGCCTTCGGCATGATGCGAACGCGGGAGACGGAGGACCACCAGGAGGCGCTGCGGGCCTTCATCGAGAAGCGCCCGCCGCGGTTCCAGGGAAAGTAGCGTCGGGCCAGCCGGTCAGGCGTCCATGTTCCAGCAGTCGACATCCCATTTCCAGGTGCCGCCCTCCTGCTTCCAGAGGACGACATATTTCAGCGCCACCGGCGGTGTGTCCGGATTGGTGAAGATCTCGGCGCGACCGACTTCCGCGGCGCGATCGCCGGTGACGGTGAGCTCGAGCGAGTGGAGCTTCGCGCGGATCACGCCGAGCCCGCTGACGGCAGAACTCCAGTAGTCCTGGATGCCGCTGAGGCCGGTGATCGCCGGCACGCCGGGCGAGAACAGCCGCGCCTCCGCGGTGTATACATGCGCCAGCGCGGCGAAGTCGCGGCGAGCGATGGCCTCCTCGAACTTGCGGTTGGTTTCGCCGAATGCCTCGTTGGACATGGTTCCTGCCTCCCCTCTGCCGGTGCAGATTGCACCGGCAGAGGGGTAACATTCATCACGCCTGCTTCATGATCCTCAGAAGCGCAATGCGGTCGCCTGCATCACAAGCGGCAGGGACCGCACCTCGGCCAGCACCGGCTCGGGCAGCGGGCCGTCCAGCGAGACGAGGCAGATGGCATCGCCGCCCTGGGATGCGCGCCCCAGATGGAAGGTGGCGATGTTGATCCCGGCATTGGCGAGCGTCATGCCGAAGCGGCCGATGAAGCCGGGCCGGTCCTGGTTGGTGACGTAGAGCATGTGCGGGGCGAAATCCGCCTCCACCGCGATGCCCTTGATCTCCACCAGGCGGGGCTTCGCCTCGCCCACCAGAGTGCCGGCGACGCTGCGGGTGCGGCCCTCCGTCACCACGGTGACGCGCAGCAGGGTCGCGTAGTCGCCGCGGCGCTCATGGACGGTCTCGGCGACCTCGATGCCGCGCTCCTTCGCCACCACCGGCGCGTTCACCATGTTGACCGCGCCCATCAACGGGGTCAGCACGCCGGCGAGCGCGGCCGCCGTCAGGGGTCGGCGGTTGAGCTCCGCCACATGGCCCTCGTATTCGACGCGGATGGAGCGGATGGCGTCGTCCTGCGCCGCCGTCAGCTGCCCGGCCATGCCGCCGAGCAGGCGGGCGAGCTCCATATAGGGCTTGAGGCGCGGCGCCTCCTCAGCCGTCACGCTCGGCATGTTGATGGCGTTGGAGACGGCGCCGGTCAGCAGGTAGTCGGCCATCTGGTCGGCGACCTGCAGGGCGACGTTCTCCTGCGCCTCGGCGGTGGCGGCGCCGAGATGTGGGGTGCAAACGACGTTCTCGAGGGCGAAGAGCAGGCTCTCCATCGCCGGCTCCGCCTCGAAGACGTCGAGCGCGGCGCCGGCGACATGGCCGGATTGCAGCGCCTCGGCCAGCGCCTGCTCGTCGACGAGGCCGCCGCGGGCGCAGTTGACGATGCGGACGCCCTTTTTCAGCTTCGCGATGTTCTGGCGGCTGAGGATGTTGCGCGTCTGCTCCGTCAGCGGCGTGTGCAGCGTGACGATGTCGGCGCGTTCCAGCAGCTCGTTCAGCTCGACCTTCTCGACGCCGAGCTCGACGGCGCGCTTCTCGGAGAGGAAGGGATCGAAGGCGACGACCTTCATCTTCAGCCCGACGGCGCGATCGGCGACGATGGAGCCGATATTGCCGCAGCCGATCAGGCCGAGCGTCTTGCCGAAGAGCTCGACGCCCATGAAGCGGTTCTTCTCCCAGCGGCCCGCCTTGGTGGAGGCCGAGGCCTCCGGGATCTGGCGCGCGAGGGCAAAGATCATGGCGATCGCATGCTCGGCGGTGGTGATGGCATTGCCATAGGGCGTGTTCATCACCACGACGCCGCGCGCGGTCGCGCTCGTCACGTCGACATTGTCGACGCCGATGCCGGCGCGGCCGACGACCTTGAGGTTGGGCGCGGCGTCGAGCAGCTCCCGCGTCACTTTGGTGGCGCTGCGGACGGCGAGGCCGTCATAGGGCGCGATGACGGCGCGGAGTTCGGCGGGCGAGAGGCCGGGGCGGAACTCGACCTCGATCCCGCGCCGCCTGAAGATCTCGATCGCGGCGGGGGAGAGCTTGTCGGAGATGAGGACGCGCGGCATCAGGCGGCCGCCTTCTGCTGCTCGGCCTCGACACTGGCGAAGGCCCAGTCAAGCCAGGGGAGCAGGACCTCGATATCCGAGGTCTCGACGGTCGCGCCGCCCCAGATGCGAAGGCCCGGGGGCGCGTCGCGATAGGCGCCGGCATCGAGGGCGACGCCCTCCTTCTCCAGCAGCGAGGCGAGGGCCTTGGCCGCCTTGGCCTGGGCCTCGGCATCGAGCGCGGTGAACCAGGGCGCCACGACCTTCAGGCAGATGGAGGTGCAGGAGCGCGTCGCCGGGACCTCGGCGAGGAAGTCGACCCAGGGTGTGCGCCCGACCCAGGCGGCGATAGCGGCGAGGTTGGCCTCGGAGCGGGCGATCAGGGCGGGCAGGCCGCCGATCCCCTCGGCCCAGCGCAACCCGTCCAGCGCGTCCTCGACGGCCAGCATGGAGGGCGTGTTGATGGTTTCGCCCTTGAAGATGCCCTCGTTCAGCTTGCCGTCCTTGGTCATGCGGAAGATCTTCGGGAGCGGCCAGGCAGGCTTGTGCGATTCCAGCCGCTCGACCGCCCGCGGGCTGAGCGCCAGCATGCCGTGCGCCGCCTCGCCGCCGAGGACCTTCTGCCAGGACCAGGTGACGACATCGAGCTTGTCCCAGGGCAGGTCCATGGCGAAGGCGGCGCTGGTCGCGTCGCAGATGGCGAGGCCCTGGCGGTCGGGGGCAATCCAGTCGGCATCGGCGAGGCGGACGCCGCTGGTCGTGCCGTTCCAGACGAAGACGAGGTCGCGCGCCGCATCCACCGCGGCGAGGTCGGGGAGCCGGCCATAGGGCGCGGTAATGACGCGGGCATCCGGCAGCTTCAGCTGCTTGACGACATCCGTGCCCCAGTCCTTGGAGAAGCTCTCCCAGGCCAGCACATCGACCCCGCGGGGGCCGAGCAGGGACCAGAGCGCCATCTCGACCGCGCCCGTATCGGAGGCGGGGACGATGCCGAGGCGCCAATCGGCCGGCATGCCGAGGATCGCCTTGCTGCGGGTGATGACCTCGGCGAGGCGGGCCTTCGGGCCGGCCGCGCGATGGCTGCGGCCGAGGAAGGCGCCGGAGAGCGCGTCCAGCGACCAGCCGGGGCGCTTGGCGCAGGGGCCTGAGGAAAATTGCGGGTTAGCCGGACGGAGTCCGGGCTTGGTGGCGCTTGCCATGATGCAGCTCCCTTCCAGAAGCGGATGCGCCCCGGTGGGGGGGCGTGGCCCGCCGCAAGGCCTAGATCAGGCGAGAAGGGAGAGCAAGGGGCTCGCTGCGCCGCCGGAACCCGAGCCGGCGGCGGCGATGACGTAGCGCTGGGCCAGCTTCTCGAGCGCCTCCGGATCGTTGAGGTCGGAAAGCTTCAGGCGCGAGGTGATGGCGGCCGCCTGCGTCTCGACCGGCTGGACGACGATGGAGCTGGGCAGGCCGAGCGCGCCGGTGATGACCCGGCGCATCACGCTGTTGCCGAGGATGCTGTAGATGTTGGTCTGGCCCTTGGCGTTCTGCAGGAAGTAGAGCGCGTCGGAGATGCCGGCATTCTTCTCGTCGAGCCCGGTGCGGTACTGGTACTCGACGAAGCCGTCCATCAGCGTCTGCTGGACCTTCGCATCCTTCAGCCCGGCGAAGCCCCTGGCCTTCAGGTCGAGCGTCGTGGCGGCGGCGGCGAAGCGCTTGTCGAGGCTGGCGAGCAGGCCCTTCCTGTCCTTCGGGTCGGCCGTGAGGGCCTTCTGGACGAGGCCCGGATAGGCCGCCTGGTCGGCGAGGCCGAGGGCGGGAAGCAGGACATTCAGCACGCGCGGGTCCTGCAGGGCGGTCTTCACGTCCTTCGCCCTGGCGATCGCGGCCTGGAACTGGTTCAGCGCGGCGATGGTGACCGGGGCCTTCCTCTCCCGGGCGACACCCTTGGCGGTGGCGCCGGGCGCCTCGGCGGCCTTCAGCACGGCGAGGCTGGACGCGGCGTCGCCGGCATTAGCGGAGCCGGCGGCCGACGCGCCGAAAAGCGCGGACGCCAGGGTGGCGGTGACCTGCATGACGGCGCCATCCTGGCAGGCGCGGGTTGAGACGGGGTTAACGCCCGTCAGGTGACGACGGAGGGGGCGTCGCGGCCGGTATGGCGGGCGATCCCGGCGATCTCCCCCGCCGCGGCGATGACGGGGGCCAGCACCTCCTGCACCGGCAGGGCGTGGCGCGACGGGTCCGGCTCGAAGCGCTCGAGATAGACGCGCAGCGTGGCGCCGACCGTGCCGGTGCCGGAGAGGCGGAAGACGGCGCGGGCATCCTCGGCGAAGAGGATGCGGACGCCCTGGGCGGCGGTGGTGGAGCCATCCACCGGGTCGGCATAGGCGAAGTCGTCGGCGGTCGTGATTGTGAGGCCCGCGACGCGCTGGCCGGGGAGCGAGGCGAGGCGCTCGCGCAGCGAGTCCATCAGCGCATTCGCCGCCGCGGCATCGACCTCCTCATAGTCGTGGCGGGTGTAGTAGTCGCGGCCGAAGCTCGCCCAGTGCTCGAGCAGGATGGCATCCGCCCGCTTGGCCGTAGCGGCGAGGATGTCGAGCCAGAGCAGCACGGCCCAGAGCCCGTCCTTCTCCCGCACATGGTCGGAGCCGGTGCCGGCGCTCTCCTCGCCGCAAAGGGTGATGCGGCCGGAATCGAGCAGGTTGCCGAAGAACTTCCACCCCGTCGGCGTCTCGAAGCAGGGGATGCCGAGGCGCTGTGCGACGCGGTCCACCGCGCGGCTCGTCGGCATGGAGCGGGCGACGCCGGCGAGGCCGCGGCTATAGCCGGGGGCGAGATGCGCCTGTGCCGCGAGGATGGCGAGGCTGTCGCTCGGCGTGACGAAATGGCCAGGCGCGACGATCATGTTGCGGTCGCCGTCGCCGTCGGAGGCCGCGCCGAAATCGGGCGCGTCCGGCCCCATCATCTCGGCCATCAGCGCCTTGGCATGGACCGGGTTGGGGTCCGGGTGGTGGCCGCCGAAATCGGGCAGCGGCGTGGCGTTGATCACCGTGCCGGCGGGGGCGCCGAGGCGGCGCTCCAGGATCTCCTGCGCATAGGGGCCGGTGACGGCGGAGAGCGCGTCGAAGCGCATGCGGAAGCCGCGGCGGAACAGGCCGGCGATGCGGTCGAAATCGACCAGCCTCTCCATCAGCGCGGCGTAGTTGGCGACGGGGTCGACGACCATCGCCACCATGCCCTCGATGCGGGTCTCGCCGATGCGGTCGAGGTCGAGGTCGGGCGTGTCGGTGGTGCGGTACTCGGCGAGGGCGGCGGCGCGGCGGTGGATGGCGGACGTCACCTCCTCCGGCGCCGGGCCGCCATTTGCCATGTTGTACTTGATGCCGAAATCGCCCTCCGGCCCGCCGGGATTGTGGCTGGCGGAGAGGATGATGCCGCCGATGGCGCCGCTCGAGCGGATCAGGGCGGAGGCGGCGGGCGTCGAGAGCAGGCCGCCCTGCCCGATCAGCAGCCGGCCTGCGCCGTTCGCCGCGGCGAGGCGGATGGCGGACTGGATGGCCTCGCGGTTCAGGTAGCGGCCGTCGCCGCCGAGCACGAGCGTCGCGCCGCGCAGCCCCTCCCCCGCCGTGTCCAGGATCGCCTGGATGAAATTCTCGATGTAGTGCGGCTGCCGGAAGACCGTGACCTTCTTGCGCAGCCCCGAGGTGCCGGGCTTCTGGTCGGCGAAGGGGCGGGTGGCGACGGTGCGGACGGGCATCAGCGGTCTCCGGAAGGCGGGCGCATCATAGCGGCGGCCTCGCGCTTGGCGATTCACGGCGGATGGAACGCGAAGGAACCGATCCGGCTCCCGGCTGTTCGCGCTGCATGACCCGATCCCAGGCTTCCGTCCTCATCCTGCTCGGCCTGGTGCTGGCGCTGTTCTGGCTGGCGCCGGAGGTGCCGCTGCTCGGCTTCGCCGCGGTGCTGCTGGCCCTCGCCCTGCGCGCAGGGGGCGAGCCGCTGGCGCGGAAGGTGGGGCTTCCAGCCTGGGCGGGGGTGCTGATCGTCGCGGTGCTGGTGGTGGTAGCGATCGGGCTCGCGGGCTGGGCGGCGGCCGGGCCGCTGACGGAGCAGGCGCGGGAGCTGGCGCAGCAACTGCCGCGCAGCTTCGAAACGCTGCGCGACAAGCTGGCGGATACGGGCTGGGGGGACTGGGTGCTGCGGCAGGTCGATCCCGGGCGGCTCTTCGGCATCAGCGGGGCGGAGAATGCGGCCGCGGCGGCAGCCTCGGCGGCCAGCTCGACGCTCGGGGGGCTCGGCAACCTGGTTCTGGTGGTGCTACTCGGCCTCTATCTGGCGGTGCAGCCGGAGAGCTACATCCGCGGCCTGCGGCATCTCTTCGCGCCGGATATCGACGACCGGGTGCGCGACACGCTCGAGGAGGCTGGGCATACGCTGCGGGGCTGGCTGCTGGGTCAGGCCTTCGCCATGATCGTCGCGGGGGTGCTGACCTGGATCGGGCTGATGCTGCTCGGCGTGCCCCTGGCGGGGCTGCTGGCGACGATCGTCGCGCTGCTGAATTTCATCCCCGTCATCGGGCCGCTGATCGGCGCGGTGCCGGCCATGCTGCTGGCGCTGACGCAGGACCCGCTGCTGCCCTTCTGGGTGCTCGGCCTCATCGTGCTGGTGCAGAATGTCGAGGGGAATTTCCTGACGCCGATGGTGCAGAGCCGGACCGCGGACCTGCCCCCCGCCCTGCTGCTCGTCACCCAGGTGCTGACGGGGGCGCTGTTCGGGCTGCTCGGCGTGGCGCTGGCGGCGCCGCTCTCGGCACTGGGAATGGTGGTCGTCCGCAAAGGCTATGTCGAGGGGTGGCTGGACTGGCCGAAGGAGAAGGCTGAGCACTAAGGAGCTGGGGAGGGCTTTGCCCTCCCCAGGCCCCTCCCACCAGGCCGGAACCCGGCCTGGACCGGTCAGAGTTGGGCTTCGCCGCGGAGGACGGGGACGCAGCCGCCGCCGACCGTCGCTCGGATGCCGGAGGGGGTGCGGCGGGCCGTCGTCCGCAGCAGGCTGGGGCGGCCCATCTCGACACCCTGGAGGATGTCCAAAGCGTGGCGCTCGGCGCCGCTCAGGAAGAGCAGGAAGCCGGTGAGCGGCGTCGCCGCGCTGCCGGTAGCGGCGTCCTCGGGCGTGCCGGCGAGGGGCGAGAACATGCGGGCGCGAAGACGCTCGCCATCCGGGCGGTAGAGATAGAGGGAGAGGCGGCCGCCGAGCTCCGGCAGCGACTCCACCGCGCGGCGGAAGGCGGCGTGGTCGGGGGCGGCGGAGGCCAGGGCCTCGGGCGTCACCTCCAGCAGGACGCGGGGGTTGCCGCCATCGGAGGCAAGGGTCGGGGCATGGCGGGCGGTGAGGATGCCTGCGGGGGCGATGCCGGCGCAGGCGGCGATGGGCTCGACGGGCACCATGGCGCCGATCCTGAGGGGCTGCGGGGCCCCGACCGTCGTCGAAAGGACGGCACCGGCCGCGTCGCGCTCCACCGTGATCTCCACCACGCCCGCCGGCTGTTCGAAGCGGAGAAGTCCATCGCGGGCCCGGTCGGCCAGCACGAAGGCGGTCCCGACATTCGGGTGGCCGGCGAAGGGCATTTCGGCCGTGCGGTTGAAGATGCGGAGGCGGGCCGTGTTCGCTGGATCCTCCGGCGGCAGGACGAAGGTGGTCTCGCTCAAATTGAACTCGGCGGCGAGGGCCTGCATCTCGGCATCCGAGAGGCCCAGCGCATCAGGGAAGACGGCAAGCTGGTTGCCGCCGAAGCGGCGGTATGTGAAGACATCGACGGTGACGAAGGGGTAGCGCCTCATCCGATGCGCGCCGGGTCCATGGTGACGGCGTGGTCCAGCGGGCCATGGCCGCGGCCGAAGCCGGGTGCCGCAAGGATGGCGGCGCGGACATAGCGGCGGGCGCGGGCGACCGCCTCCGGCAAGGGCAGGCCCTGGGCGATGCCGGCGGCGATCGCGGATGCCAGGGTGCAGCCGGTGCCATGGGTGTGGCGGGTCTCGATCCGCGCATCCTCGAAGCGGGTGACGCCCTCCCGCGTGCCGAGCAGGTCGACGAGGATGGGGCCGTCGAGGTGGCCGCCCTTCAGCAGCACCGCCTCGGCGCCGAGGGCCAGGAGGGCGGGCATGGCGGCCTGCATCTCCGCCTCGGTGGTGATCCGGCGGCCGGTCAGTACCTCGGCCTCCGGCAGGTTCGGGGTGAGGACGGCGGCGCGGGGGACGAGGCGGCGCCTCAGCGTCTCCACCGCGTCGGGCTGCAGCAGGGGGTGGCCGCCCTTCGCCACCATCACCGGGTCGGCGACCAGCGGGATGCCGGGAGGAAGCGCGTCGCAGACCGCCTCGATGGTCGGGCTGTCGTGCAGCATGCCGGTCTTCAGCGCATCGGCGCCGAGATCGCCGAGGACGACCTCGATCTGCTGCCGGATGAAGCCGGTCGGGATGGGGAGGACGCCGTGGACGCCCTTGGTGTTCTGCGCCGTGAGCGCGGTGATCGCCGTCATGGCGAAGGCGCCGAGGGCGGTGACGGCCTTGATGTCGGCCTGGATGCCGGCGCCGCCGCCCGAATCCGAGCCGGCGATGATGAGGACGCGGCCTTGCATCTAGGCTGCGATCCGAGCGCGGATGGTGGCGGCCAGCGTCTCGACCGTCTCGGTGACGAGGGCCTCGTCCTCCGCCTCGGCCATGACGCGGATCAGCGGCTCCGTGCCGCTGGCGCGGATCAGGATGCGGCCGCGCTCGCCGAGCCGCTCCTCGAAGGCAGCGATCTCGCGCTGCACGCCAGGGTCCTTCAGCGGCGAGGCGCCGGCGAAGCGGACATTGACCAGGCGCTGCGGCAGCGGGGTGAAGCGGCGGCAGACCTCGCTGGCGGGCTTCCCCTCCTGCACCAGGACGGAGAGGACCTGCAGCGCGGCGATCAGCCCATCCCCGGTGGTGGCGAAGTCGGCCATGATGACGTGGCCGGACTGCTCGCCGCCAAGGTTGCAGCCGGCCTCGCGCATCCGCTCACCGACATAGCGGTCGCCGACCGCGGTGCGGAGCAGGCCGAGGCCGAGCGTCTTCAGGTGGCGCTCGAGGCCCATGTTCGACATCACCGTCGCCACCACGGCGTCGCCGCGCAGCCGCCCCTCCGCCTTCCAGGAGCCGGCGATGAGGGCGAGGATCTGGTCGCCGTCGATCAGCGTGCCGGCCTCGTCCACCAGCACCAGCCGATCCGCATCGCCGTCGAGGGCGATGCCGATATCGGCGCGGCGCTCGCGCACCAGACCGGCGAGCTGGCCCGGGGCGGTGGAGCCGACGCCCTGGTTGATGTTGAAGCCGTCCGGCGCGACGCCGATGGAGACGACCTCGGCGCCCAGCTCCCACAGCACGGTGGGTGCCACGCGATAGGCGGCGCCATGGGCACAGTCGACGACGATGCGCAGGCCCTCGAGCGTCAGGCGGCGGGGGAAGCTCTGCTTCGCCGCCTCGATGTAGCGGCCGGGGGCGTCCTCGAGGCGGCTGGCGCGGCCGAGGCGGGCAGGCGCAACCTGGGAGCCGGAAAGGTCGCCGGCCATCAGCGCCTCGATCTCCGCCTCCTGCGCGTCGGAGAGCTTCAGCCCGTCGGGGCCGAAGAGCTTGATGCCGTTGTCCTCGAAGGGGTTGTGCGAGGCGCTGACCATCACGCCGAGATCGGCGCGAAGGCTGCGGGTCAGCAGGGCAATGGCAGGGGTGGGCATGGGGCCGACCAGGACGACATCCATCCCGGCACTGACGAAGCCTGCCGTCAGCGCGGGCTCCAGCATGTAGCCGGAGAGGCGCGTGTCCTTGCCGATGACGACGCGGTGGCGGTGGGTGCCGCGGTTGAAGTACTGGCCCGCCGCCTGGCCGAGCCGGAGGGCGGTGGCAGCATCCATCGGCGCCTGGTTGGCCTTGCCGCGGATGCCATCGGTGCCGAAGAGGCGTCGGGTGGTCTGGGTCATGCTGGTGGATTAGCGCCCGCCGGGCGGCCTGTCACCGGAAAGCGCGGCCTGCCAGACGCGCAGCGCCTGGACGGTCTCCGCCACGTCATGCACGCGGAGGATGGCGGCGCCGCGGCCGGCGGCGAAAAGGGCGGCGGCAACGCTGCCGGGCATGCGGGCGCGGCCGCCCTCGGTCGCGCCGGAGAGGCGGCCGATGGAGCGCTTGCGCGAGGCCCCGACCAGCAGCGCGCAGCCGAGGCCGGCGAGCAGCGGCAGGCGGTGCAGCAGGGCCAGGTTGTGCTCCAGCAGCTTGCCGAAGCCCAGGCCCGGGTCGAGGGCGATGCGGCTGCGGGGAATGCCGGCGGCCTTGGCGGCGGCGAGCCGGTCGGCCAGGAAGTCGCCGACATCGAGGGTGACATCGGCATAGCGCGGGTCGTCCTGCATGGTGCGCGGGTCGCGGCCGAGCATGTGCATGAGGATGAGCGGGGCGCCGGATTCGGCGACGACGCGGGCGGCGCCCGGGTCGTGGCGCAGGGCGGAGACGTCGTTGACGATCCGGGCGCCAGCAGCCAGCGCCTCGCGCATGGTGGGCGCGTTGCGGGTATCGACCGAGAGGGGCGCGAGCGGGGCCAGGGCACGGATGACGGGGAGGATGCGACGGCACTCCTCCGCCGGCGTGACGGGGGCGGCGCCGGGGCGGGTGCTCTCGCCGCCGATGTCGAGGATGTCGGCACCGGCGGCGAGCATCGCCTGCCCCTGGGCGAGGGCGGCCGCGACCAGGGCCTCGCCCTCAAGGCCGGCGGCGAGGAGGCCGTCGCCGGAGACGCTGTCGGGGGTGACGTTGACGACGCCCATGACCAGCGGCGCACCGGGGCCGAGACGGGGCGCGAGGCCGGCGAAGGGCGCCGGCGCCTCGATCAGCGGCGGCAGCAGGTCGCGCCAGCCGGGTGGGATGGCGGCGACCGGGACCAGGCTGGGCTCGGCGCCGCGGGCGATGAGGCGGGCCAGGGTGAAGGCGGTGGGGCCGCCCTGAAGCGGCAGGGCGAGGCCCGCCCGAAGGGCCGCCTCGGCGCCAGGGCCGGTCAGCAGGCCAAGCGGTTCGATCCATCGGTCGGGCATGGCATCCCCCGAAACGCAATCAGCGCGCCCGGGGGCGCGCTGATCGTCAGGCCTGTGGCTGGCGTCCGGCCTAGGTGGCGGGCGCCGGGCCGGGGTTCAACCCGCCGCTCGGGCGGGTAGAGCGCCCACTGGTCGGGACGCTGCCGCGGCCCTGCGGCACCGGCTCGTCCGGGCGGTCGCGCACGATCGGCTCGCCGCGGATGATCAGCTTGATCTCGTCGCCCGAGATGGTCTCGTGCTCGAGCAGGCCCTTCGCCAGCAGGTGCAGCTCGTCGATATTCTCGGAGAGCAGCTGCTTACACTTGGCATAGGCCTCGTCGATGATGCGGCGGATCTCGCCGTCGATCATCTGCGCGGTGTTCTCCGACAGGTTCTTCGACTGCGTCACGGAGTGGCCGAGGAAGACCTCCTGGCTGTTCTCGCCATAGGCAATCATGCCAAGCTTCTCGCTCATGCCCCACTCGGTGACCATCATGCGGGCCTGGTTGGTGGCCATCTTGATGTCGCCCGAGGCGCCATTCGAAACCTTGTCTGGGCCGAAGATCAGCTCCTCGGCGACGCGGCCGCCCATGGCCATCGCCAGCTCGGAGAGCAGCTTCGACTTGTGCTTGGAGTAGCGGTCGCCCTCCGGCAGAGACATCACCAGGCCGAGGGCGCGGCCGCGGGGAATGATCGTCGCCTTGTGGACGGGGTCGCACTCCGGGAGCTTCATGGCGCAGAGGGCGTGGCCGGCCTCGTGATAGGCGGTCATGCGCTTCTCGTCCTCGGACATGACGAGACTACGGCGCTCGGCGCCCATCAGCACCTTGTCCTTGGCCTGCTCGAACTCGTGCATGCCGACGGTGCGGCGGCCGGTGCGGGCGGCGAGCAGGGCGGCCTCGTTGACGAGGTTGGCCAGATCGGCGCCGGAGAAGCCGGGGGTGCCGCGGGCGATGACCTTCGGGTCGACGTCGGAGGCGAGCGGGACCTTCCGCATATGGACGCGGAGGATCTTCTCGCGGCCCATCACGTCCGGGTTCGGCACCACGACCTGGCGGTCGAAGCGGCCTGGACGCAGCAGGGCGGGGTCGAGCACGTCCGGCCGGTTGGTGGCGGCGATGAGGATGACGCCCTCGTTGGACTCGAAGCCGTCCATCTCGACGAGCATCTGGTTCAGGGTCTGCTCGCGCTCGTCGTTGCCGCCGCCGAGGCCCGCGCCGCGATGGCGGCCGACGGCGTCGATCTCGTCGATGAAGATGATGCAGGGAGCGTTCTTCTTGCCTTGCTCGAACATGTCGCGCACGCGGCTGGCGCCGACGCCCACGAACATCTCGACGAAGTCGGAGCCGGAGATGGTGAAGAAGGGAACGTTCGCCTCGCCGGCGATGGCGCGGGCGAGCAGCGTCTTACCCGTGCCCGGGGGACCCACGAGCAAGCAGCCCTTCGGGATCTTGCCGCCGAGACGCTGGAACTTCTGCGGGTCGCGCAGGAACTCGACGATCTCCTCGAGCTCGCCCTTGGCCTCGTCGATGCCGGCGACGTCCTCGAATGTGACGCGGCCCTGCTTCTCGGTCAGCAGGCGGGCGCGGGACTTGCCGAAGCCCATGGCCCGGCCGCCGCCCGACTGCATCTGGCGCATGAAGAAGACCCAGACGCCGATGAGGAGCAGCATCGGGAACCAGGAGAGCAGGTAGTGGAAGAGCGGGTTGACGTCGCTCTCCTCCGGCCGCGCCACGACGCGGACGCCCTTCTCCGTCAGGCGGGAGACTAGGTTGGGGTCTTCCGGCGTGTAGGTCTGGAAGGTGCGCCCGTCCGAGAGCTGGCCGCTGACGGTCCGCCCCTGGATGGTCACGTCCCGCACATGGCCCGCGCCGACCTCGTTGAGGAAGTCCGAGTAGGCAACCTGTTGGGCGCCCCGTTGCGCCGAACCGCTGGGCTGGAACACGTTGAAGAGCGCCACGAGCAGCAGCGCCACGATCACCCAGAGCGCCAGATTCCGGCCGAAATTGTTCACCGATGCGTATCCCGTTCCCGCCATGACCCCGATCGGGCCCTGGTGCCTCAGGCTCTGCCCGAGGCCAGCGATCCCTAAGATAGGGAGGCAAGCCCCGGCCGTGAATGCCCCCGATGCGACAAGACCATGCCGCCCGCGGAATTGACCCCCGTGGCCGCCTCCCCAGCTGGGAGGAACCCAACCAGGGCGAACACTGCCCGGAAGGGCTTGCAGCGATCTGGATCAGGATAGTCCAGAGCGGGGACGGCCACCAGCATTCCGTTGTGGCGGATGGCGGGCAGTCCGGCAAGCAACGCGGCGGGCCAGGCGGGGGCGAGCCGGCGGAGGCGCGCGGCATCGGCGGGGCCGAGGGCACTCACCTCATGGCCGGGCGCGCCGGGGCCGGACAGGCGGAAGCGCCGGTCCCAGAGGGCGCCGGCCAGCGCCTCGACCGGCGGCGCGATGGCGGCGGGTTCGCGGAAGAGGAGCCAGGCGCCGCGGCGCGGGCGGAGCCAGGCGCCGGCGAGCGTCCCCTCCCCCCGCCCGCGAAGGGCGGCCACGGCGGCGGCGGGCGGGGCGTGGCGGGCGCCGGCGACCGCCTGGACGAGGCGGGCGAGCAGGGCATCGGCCAGCGCATCGGTGCCGAGGGCGGCCGGGTCGATCTCGGCGAAACCGGAGGGGCGGAGCGTGGTGGATGCGGCGAGGCGGGCGCCGAGGGCGGCCTCGAGCCGCGCGCGGCGGCGGGCGAAGGCGGTGGCTGCCTCGGCGAGGGCTTCGGTTGCGGCGGGGTCCAGCAGGGCGCGGAGGCGGGCGCGGGCGAAGCGCGGGTCGCTGTTGCTCGGGTCGCGGATGGGGGCGAGGCCGGCGACGGTGGCGGCAAGCCGCGCGGGCGGGACGGGGAGGAGCGGTCGGAGGATCAGCGCCTCGGCCGTGGCGCGGACGGGCGGCATGGCGGCGAGGCCGGACGCACCGCTGCCGCGCAGGGCCCGGAAGAGCAGGGTCTCTGCCTGGTCGGCCTGGTGATGGCCGAGGAGGAGCCAGGGCGTGCCGGCCTCGGCGCAGGCGGCGAGGAGGGCGGCGAGGCGGGCCTCGCGGGCGCGCTCCTGCAGGGCGGGGCCAGGTGCGAGGCGGAGGGGCAGCAGCCGGGCCGGGATGCCGAGGCGGAGGAGCTGGCTGAGGGTGGCCTCGGCCTCGGCGGCGCTGTCCGGGCGGAGGCCGTGATCGGCGACGAGGGCGAGGAGGCTGCCGCCCCTGGCGCGGGCCCATCGGTCGGCCAGCAGGGCAAGGGCAAGGCTGTCGGGGCCGCCGGAGACGCCGGCGGCGAGGCGGGGGCCCCGGCCGAAGGGGCCGAGCGGGGCCATCAGGCCGGCGAATTCCTCCGCCGAGAGGGGATCAGCCGGAGCGGGCGGCGTCACGCCTCCGGGCGATGCCGCCCTCCGGCGATCCGCCCTACCGGCAACCGGCGCGGCGGCGGGCATCGGCGGCGCGCTCGGCCAGGGCGCCGCGGAGGTTGGGGAAGTTGCTCCGCAGGTCGTCCAGCGTGTCGCAGGATTCGCGCTTGTTGCCGAGGTTGTTGAAGGAGGCGGCGAGGCCGAGCAGCGCCTCGGGCGCGCGGGGGCCGGTGCGGCCGCGCGTGTAGGCGTCGTTATAGGCCAGCGCGGCGCCGGCATAGTCGCGCTTGCCGGAGAGGGCATCGCCGAGCAGGAGCTGGGCGTCCGTGGCGCGGGGGGAGTTGCGGTTGGCCAGCACTTCGCGCGCGGCGGCCTCGGCGCCCGTATAGTCGCGCCGGGCGAGGGCGGCCTGGCCTTCGGAGATCGCACGCTCCGGGGTGCGGCCGGCGGATGGGGCGGGGCTTGCCGGCGCCGGGGCAGGCGTGGGGGCCGGCGCCGGGGTGCGAGGCGCGGCGGCCGGGCGGCCGGCGGGCTGGTTCTCGATTTGCTGCAGGCGGTAGTCGAGGTCGCCCTGCAGCTTCTCGACAGTCTGCTGGAGCGTGCGGTTGCGGTACTCGACCTCGTCGAGGCGGCCGCGCAGGCGGCGCATCTCCTCCTCCAGCGCGGTCACGCGGTCGAGCAGGGTGCCGACCAGCTCGCTCCCCGGGGCGCTACCGCGCGGGGCGCTCGGGGCCGGCAGCGCGCCGCCGCTGCGGCGCACCTGGTCGAGCTCCTGGCGGAGCTGGAGGATCTGGTTCTGCAAGTAGATGCCCTCGCGGCTCTCGGCCTGGGCCCAGGCGCCCTGGGCGGGCAGCAGCAGCGGGGCGGCGACGAGGATGGCGGCGAGGAAGGGACGGGTCACGAGGCCTCCGGGGCGGCGCGGGGCGAAAATGGGTACGGGCCGGCTGGATAAGGCAGCCGGCCCGTATCGGCCAGGGGGTGAAGCCCCCAAAGGGCAGCCGCCGCCATCACGCGCGGGACAGCGCCCCGCGACGTGATGGACCGGGCCTAGCGGACGACGGTGACGGCGCGGCGGTTCTGTGCCCAGGCATCCTCGGTCGAGCCGAGCGCCGCAGGGCGGTCCTTGCCGTAGGAGATGGTGGCGATGCGGGCGCCGGCGGCACCGTTGGCGACGAGCACGTCGCGTGCCGCATTGGCGCGGCGCTGGCCGAGGGCGAGGTTGTACTCGCGGGTGCCGCGCTCGTCGGCATGGCCCTCGACCTGCACCGTCACCTGCGGGTAGCGGGCGAGCCAAGCGGCCTGGCGCTCGAGCACCGGGCGCTGGTCGCCGCGGATGCTGCTCTCGTCGGTGTCGAAGAAGACGCGGTCGCCGACATTGGCGACGAGGTCTTCCTGGCTGCCCGGGCGCGGGCCGGCCGAGGTGGTGGTCGCCGCGCCGGCGCCGGTGGCGGCGTTGTCGGAGGAGGAGCTGCAGGCGGAGAACAGGGCAAGCGCCGCGAAGGCAGTCATGACCTTGGTGTTCAGCATGGGTGTCGTCCCTTTCCTGTTGGCCATCGCGCAGCCCGGCACTGCGGAATACTGCCGGGGGCGTTACAACCAGGGCGCTAGAGCGTCAAGCAAAACGGGCACCGCCGTAGCAATACCGGCGCCCGTTCATGCTTTCGCTGCAACACCGCCATTACTGGGACGACAAGTCGGCGTGCACTTTGTTTCCCGTTGTTTCACCCAAGCTTGCAATCACGCCAGCAGGGGCGACCAGGCCGGGTCCGAGGCGTCGGTCGGGGTGACGATCTGGCGCTCGTTGAAGCCGGTGATGTCGATGCTGGCCAGGCGCGATGAGAAGCCGTTGCCGCGCGCATCGCGCGCCGGCGTCTCGCGGAAATACATCATCACCCGGCCGTTGGGGGCGAAGGTCGGGCCCTCCATCCCCCAGCCCTCGGAGAGGATGCGCTCGCCCGAGCCGTCGGGGCGCATCACGCCGATGGCGAACTGGCCGCCGGCGATGCGGGTGAAGGCGATGAGGTCGCCGCGCGGCGACCAGACCGGCGTCGCATAGCGACCGCGGCCGAAGGAGATGCGGCGCACGCCCCCTCCTCCCGCATCCATGACGTAGATCTGCTGGTCGCCGCCGCGGTCGGAGTTGAAGACGATCTGCGAGCCGTCCGGCGAGAAGCAGGGCGAGACATCGAGCCCGCCGCCGGAGGTGAGCTGGCGCTCGCGCCGGCTGGCAAGGTCGACGACATAGATGTTGGCGTCGTTGCCGCGCGTCGAGGAGAGCACGACGCTGCGGCCGTCCGGCGCGAAGCGGGGCGAGAGCGTCATGCCGGCGAAGCTGCCGAGCACCTCCTGCCGCGCGCTGTCGAGGTTGAAGAGATAGACCCGCGGCTCGTTGCGGGCATAGGACATGAAGGCGATCTGCTGCGCATTCGGGTGGAAGCGCGGCGTCAGCGCTGCGAAGGAGCCGTCGGTCAGGTAACGCTGGTTCTCGCCGTCCTGGTCCATGATGGCCAGCCGCCGGGTGCGGCGGTCGCGTGGGCCGGTCTCGGCGACATAGACGACGCGCGTGTCGAAATAGCCCTTCTCGCCGAGCAGGCGCTCGTAGATCACGTCGGAGATGAGGTGGGCGATGCGGCGCCAGT
The DNA here is from genome assembly GCF_059504005.1 of Belnapia sp. Taxonomy (NCBI): domain Bacteria; kingdom Pseudomonadati; phylum Pseudomonadota; class Alphaproteobacteria; order Acetobacterales; family Roseomonadaceae; genus Belnapia; species Belnapia sp. The sequence continues at coordinate 26,742 of NZ_JCACHU010000083.1, forward strand.
TGCCGGCCGGCGCGGTGAAGGCGGTGCCCTGGATCTGCGCCTCCGGCAGCACGTCCCAGAGGCGGAACTCGACGCGGAGGCGGTCGCCCGAGACCTCGGCGCGGCCGGTGGTCAGCGCCTGGGCGCCTATGACGCGCCAGTCCTGGAAGCGCGGCGTCTGCGCCGCGGCCTCGGCCGTCTGGATGTAGGCGGCACGGTCGACGGGGCGGAAGAGGCCGCTGTTGCGCAGGTTGGTCTGGATCACGGCGGCGATGTTCTGGCCGAGGCGCTGCGCCTCGTCCGAGCCGCCGGCGAAATTCGGCACGGCGATCGGGATCGGGTCGGTGCGGGCCTTGGTGATGTCGACGACGGAGCTCTGGGCGAAGGTGGCGCGGGCGCCGATGAGCGGCAGGCCGAGCGCGGCGCCGCCGAAGATCGCGGCGCGGCGGGAGAGCTGGCGGATCGCAGCCTCGTCCATCTGGGTCTTCCTCCGTTGATTGCAGGCCGGGCCGGCCTCAGCGCAGGCCGAGGTCGCGCGGGTTGAAGCGGAATACCGTATCGTTCAATGCAGCCAGCCGATTGCGCGGCAACGGCAGCGGGTTGCATTTGGGGTCGAGCAGGGCGCGGCGCGCGGCCTCGTAGACAGCGCGGGCACGCGGCTCGGAGGGCGGCGAGCCGTTGGGGCGGACGTTGCGGACGGTGCCGCCCGGATCCACCTCGACGCGGAATTCGACGACGATGCTCTGGATGTTCAGGCCGCCGGCATCGACGCTCCAGCACTCGCTGATCTTCTCGGCGAGGCCGGCGCGCTCGCCGGCGCTCAGCGCCGCGGTGCCGGTGGGCGTGCCGCCGCCCTGCTGCGGGGCGCCGGGGGCGGATTGCGGACGGCCGCGCGGCGCCTCGTTCGAGGCCTGCATCTGGCGGAGGCGGTCGAGGGTGTTCTGGACGCTGTTGCTGAGCTCCTGCGGGCGCGCGACCGGGGGCGTGCGGCCGGTGCCAGCCTGCTGCGTCGGCTGGGGCGGCGGCGGGACGGGGGTGGGCGGCGCGGGGCGGGCATCCGGGCGCGGCGGCGCGGGCGTCGCCTGGGCCTGCTGCTGCTGCGGGCGGGGCGGCGCCGGCGGCGTGGGCGGGGTCGGCTGGGCCTGCTGCTGCGGGCGCGGCGGCTGGGCGGGCGGCGTCGGCGCGGGCGGCGTCGGGCGCGGCGGCTCGGGCACCGGCGGCGGCAGGGGCAGCGGCGCGACCTCGGCCACCTGCTGCTGCGGCTGCGGGCGCGGCGGGGCCGGCGCGGGCGGCGTCGGCGCGGGCTGCGGCGGAGGGGGTGTCGGCGGGCTCGGGCGCGGCGGGGTGGCCTGGGCCTGGGGCGCGGGAGGCGGCGGGGCGGCCGTGGGCGGCGGCGGAGGGGGTGGCGGGGGCATCGGCAGGCGGTCCTCGCGCACCGGCTCGGGCGCCGGCGGCTCGGGCCGCGGCGGCTGCGGGACGGAGGCGGGGGCGGCGACGGGCGCCGCCTCGGACGCGCCCTGGGCCTGCTGCGCCGGCAGGCTGGCGACGAGCTCGACGGCGATCGCCTCCTCCTTCGGCTCCTCCAGCTTCGGAGGCAAGCCGAAGACCAGGCCGAGCAGCAGGGCGACGGCGTGCAATGCCGCCGAGACGAGCCCCCAGAAACGCATTCCCCTGTTCTGCATGACCGCGCCCCCGCGCGTGGCCTCCGTGGCTCAGCGGGCCGGAGGGGTAGCGGGACGAGAGGCGGGGCGCGCGGCCGGGGCCGCGCCGGTGGCCGGTCGGCCCGCCGGCTGCTCGGCGAGCAGCGCCACCTTGCTGAAGCCGCCGGCGCTGATGACGCCCATCACCTCCATGACGCGGCCATAGCTGATCGCCTTGTCGCCACGGACGAAGATGCGGCGCTCCTGCGCGTTCGGCCCCTGCGCGTTGGCGCCGGCGATGGCCTGGAGCTGGGCGACCAGCCCCTCCAGCGGCACCTCGGTCTCCTGGAGGAAGATCTTGCCCTCCGGGTTCACCGTGATGGTGATCGGCTCGTTGTCCTGGTTGAGCGCGCTCGCCTGGGTCTTCGGCAGGTCGACGGGGACGCCGACCGTCATCAGCGGCGCCGCGACCATGAAGATGATGAGCAGCACGAGCATGACGTCGACCAGCGGCGTCACGTTGATCTCGGCCATCGGGCGGTAGCGGCCCCCACGGGAACTACTGCCCCTGCCGCGGCCGGCGTTCAGGGAAGCGGCCATGGGGCTACTCCGCGACCGCAGCGGGGGTGCGGGCCTCGGTGCCGATCACCGCGCTCTCCGACTGGCGGGAGAGGATGCCGCCGAACTCGGCCGCGAAACCCTCCAGCCGCCCGGCGAAGCGGGCGAGGTCGGTGCTGATCTTGTTGTAGGCGAGCACCGCCGGGATGGCGGCGACGAGGCCGATCGCGGTGGCGAAGAGCGCCTCCGCGATGCCGGGGGCCACCACGGCGAGGTTGGTGTTCTGCATCCCCGCGATCGCGGCGAAGCTGTTCATGATGCCCCAGACCGTGCCGAAGAGGCCGACGAAGGGCCCGACCGAGCCGACCGAGGCGAGGAAGACCATCCAGCGCTCCATCCGGTCCATCTCGCGCTGCACGGCGAGGTTCATGCTGCGGTCGATGCGCTCCTTCAGTCCGGCGGCGACGAGGTCGGAGCCGACGAGGCGCTGGGCGCTGCGGCGCCACTCGCGCATGGCGGCGGCGAAGACGGCGGCCATGGGGTGCGAGGGCTGCTCGCCCTCCTTGCGGAAGAGGTCGTCGAGGCTGCCGCCGGACCAGAAGCTGTCCTCGAAGGCGTCGGCCGCGCGGTTGGCGCGGCGGAGGCTGGTGATCTTCTCGAAGACGATGGCCCAGACCCAGACGGAGGCGAGCAGCAGCCCGACCATCACGAGCTTCACCACCCAGTCCGCCTGCAGGAACAGGCCCCAGAGGGACAGGTCGTGCAATGCGCCGCCCAGATCCGTCGCCGTCACGCTGCGGTCCACCGCTACTCTCCTCTATCCAGCCTCGCCCGGGGCGCCGCCGAGGGCAGCGCGCCAGGGCTCGGGTATGCGCCTCGGCCGCAAGGTGTCCCGGTCGATGCAGGCCAGTTCCACGTGGAGGGCGGCCAGCGCCTCCTCCTCCCGGACCATGCGCTGGTCGAGCAGGAGGGTGACGCCGCGGACCGCCATCACCCGCGTCTCGACCACGATTGCGTCATCGAGCCGCGCGGGGCGCCAATACTCTACTTCGATGCGCCGCACCACGAGTATCGAATGGTGACGCTCCATCATAAGCTGATGTGGCAAGCCCATGTCGCGCAAGGATTCCGTCCGGGCCCGTTCGGCCCAGCGGAGGTAGTTGGCGTGATAGGCGACGCCGCCCGCATCGGTGTCCTCGAAATAGACACGGATCGGGAAGCCGTGGGCGGGGCCGGGCGGCGGAAGCTTCACGACTCGCTGCCCGAAAGCAGGTCGGGCTGAATGGCGAAGCTGGCGGGCGGGCTGAGGCCGAGATGGGTCCAGCCCGGCATCCCCAGCATCCGGCCGCGCGGGGTGCGGAGGACGAGGCCCTCCTGGATCAGGTAGGGCTCGATGACGTCCTCGATGGTGTCGCGGCTCTCGGCCAGTGCGGCGGCCAGGGTCTCGACGCCGACCGGGCCGCCATTGTGGTGCTCGGCGATGCGGCGCAGGTAGCGGCGGTCCATCGCGTCCAGCCCCTTGCTGTCGACCTCGAGGCGGGTGAGCGCGCCGTCGACCATGGCGCGGTCGGCAGGCATGCCGGTGACGCTGGAGAAGTCCCGCACGCGGCGGAGCAGGCGTCCGGCGATGCGGGGCGTGCCGCGGGAGCGGCGGGCGATCTCCAGCGCGCCGGCCTCGGCGAGCTGGAAGCCGAGCTTCTCGGCGCCGCGGCGGACGATCCGCAGCAGCTCCTCCGGCGTGTAGAATTGCAGGCGGAGCGGGATGCCGAAGCGGTCCCTGAGGGGCGTCGCCAGCAGGCCGGCCCGCGTCGTCGCGCCGACCAGGGTGAAGGGCGGCAGGTCGATCCGCACCGTGCGGGCGGCCGGGCCCTCGCCGATGATGAGGTCGAGCTGGAAGTCCTCCATCGCCGGGTAGAGCGTCTCCTCGAGCGCCGGCTGCAAGCGGTGGATCTCGTCGACGAAGAGCACGTCGCGCGGCTGCAGGTTGGTGAGGATCGCGGCCAGGTCGCCGGCGCGCTGCAGGATGGGGCCGGAGGTGGCGCGGAAGCCCACGCCCAATTCGCGGGCGACGATCTGGGCGAGGGTCGTCTTGCCGAGGCCGGGCGGGCCATGGAGCAGGACGTGGTCCAGCGCCTCACCCCGGGCACGGGCGGCCTGGATGAAGACGGCAAGGTTCTCGCGCAGCGCCTGCTGGCCGGTGAAGTCGGCCAGGACCTGCGGGCGAAGCGTTGCCTCGGCGGCATCCTCGTCGGTGCGCGCGGGGGTGGTGATGCGGTCGTCGGCCTCCGTCTCAGGCGGCGGCGGAGGGCGCCGGCGGGAGCCGCTCATCGGGCAAGCTCCTTCAGGCTGTCGCGGATGAGCGCCTCGAGCGGCACTTCCTCGCCGAGGCGGCCTTGCGCGCGGTTCACCGCGGCCTGGGCCTCGGGGCGCCGCCAGCCGAGATTGATCAGCGCCGAGACCGCATCGGCGGCGGCACCGGGCGGCGGCGCGGCCGTGGCGGGGCCGGCGGCGATGCCGCTCGGCGGCTGGATGCCGCCCGCCCAGTCGCGCAGCTCGGTCACCAGCCGGTCGGCGAGCTTGGCGCCGACGCCATTGGCCTGGCGCAGCCCGGTGCGGTCGGCGCGGCGCACCGCCTCGGCCAGGTCCTCCGGCGCAAAGGCGGAGAGGATGTCGAGCGCCAGCTTGGTGCCGACGCCCTGGACGGAGGTGAGCTTGCGGAAGGTGTCGCGCTCCGCTGCGCTGGCGAAGCCGACCAGCACGATGGCGTCCTGGCGTACCTGGGTTTCCACCAGCATCGCGGCCTGGCCCTGCACGTCGCGCAGCCGGTCGAGGGTCTTGGTGGAACAGGACAGCAAGTAGCCCACGCCGTTGACGTCGAAGATGCAGCCGCCCTCGAGTAGCCCGTCCAGCTTGCCGGTTAGTTTCCCGATCATGCCTGCGCTCCGGTGGCCGCAGGGCCGGACGTCTGGATCGGCGGGCTCATGCGGGCACGTAGCCTTTCGCGAAGGCGATGCGCGTGCCGCGATGATGGGCGTGGCAGATGGCGACCGCCAGCGCATCCGCCGCATCGGCGCGGCGGATGGTGGCGCCGGGGAGCAGGCGGCGGACCATCGCCTCCACCTGCGCCTTCTCGGCATGGCCGGTGCCGACCACCGCGCGCTTTACCTCCATCGCCTGGTACTCCGCGACGCGGATGCCGGAGAGGGCGGGGGTGAGCAGCACCACGCCGCGGGCCTGGCCGAGCTTGAGCGCGGCGCCGGGGTTCTTGTTGACATAGGTATGCTCGACCGCGGCCTCCTGCGGCCGCCACTGCTCGATCAGCGCCACGAGGCCGCGATGGAGCGTGCAGAGGCGCTCGGCCAGCGGCTGGTCGGCATCGGTGGAGATGACGCCGTCGGCGAGGTGGCGGAGGCGGTTGCCCGTGCTCTCCACCAGGCCCCAGCCCGTATGCTGCAGGCCGGGGTCGAGTCCCAGAAGGCGGACGGGCCCGGTCAGGCGGAGAGCCGCTGCGACACGGCCTCCGACACCTCGAAATTGGCGTAGACGTTCTGCACGTCGTCGCTCTCGTCCAGGCGGTCGATCAGCTTCAGGATGTCCGCCGCCTTCTCCTCGTCGAGGTCGATGCGGACATTCGGCACCCACTCGATCCGGGCGCTCTCCGGGCTGCCGAAGCGGGCCTCGAGCGCGTCGCGGACGGCAAAGAAATCCTCCGGCGCGCAACTGACCTCATGGCCCTCCTCGTCGGATTCGACGTCCTGGGCGCCGGCCTCGATGGCGGCTTCCAGCATCGCCTCCTCCTGGCCGGGCAGGCCGGGGAACCAGAGCACGCCGCGCCGCTCGAACTGGAAGGAGACGCTGTTGGTCTCGCCCAGCGCTCCGCCGGCCTTGGCGAAGGCGCTGCGGATGTCGCCCGCCGTGCGGTTGCGGTTGTCGGTCAGGGCTTCCACGATGATGGCGACGCCGTAGGGGCCGTAGCCCTCGTAGCGGACCTCCTGGTAGTCCTCCCCCTGCCCGGCCTGGCTGGCGCGCTTGATGGCGCGGTCGACGGTGTCGCGCGTCATGTTCGCGGTGAGCGCGGCCTTGACCGCGGCGCGGAGGCGCGGGTTCATCGCCGGGTCCGGCAGGCCCATCTTGGCGGAGACGGTGATTTCGCGGATCAGCTTGCCGAAGGCGCGGGCCTTCTTGGCGCCCTGGGCCGCCTTGCGGTGCATGATGTTCTTGGCGTGCGAGTGGCCGGCCATGGCCCCAGCCTTCTCCCGATCCTGAGATTCAAAGCGAAGCGGGGCTTATAGCTGGCGGACAAAGGGAATGCCACGGGGAGGGTTGCGGAGCCGGGCAGCGGGCTGGCAGGCTCCTCGCCATGGACGCCCTGGCCCCCAATCCGGCGCATGTGCCGGATCCTTTCGCCGTCACCTCGCTGGAGGAGCTGGCACGGCACTACGACCCGCCGCGGGAGCTGGTGCTGCGGAAGGTGATCCATCGGCTGGAGCCGAAGGCGATGGCCTTCATCGCCGCCTCGCCCTTCGCGGTGCTGGCGACGGTGGGGCCGGAGGGCGTGCATGCGACGCCGCGGGGCGATGCGCCGGGCTTCATCCGCCCGCTCGACGACCGGACGCTCGCCCTGCCGGACCGGCGGGGAAACAACCGGCTGGATGCGTTGCGGGACATCATCGCCAACCCGGCCGTGGCGCTGCTCTTCCTGGTGCCGGGAGCGGGGGAGGCGCTGCGGGTCAACGGGACGGCGCGGATCACCGCCGACCCGGCGCTGCGCGAGCGCTTCGCGGAGCGCGGGAGGCTGCCGGCGACCGTCGTGCTGATCGAGATGCGCGAGGCCTACCTACAATGCGCCAAGGCGGTGCTCCGCTCGAGGCTCTGGGGCGATCGGGGGCGGCCGGAGACGGTGCCGAGCATGGGGGAGATGATCGCGGCCCATACCGGCGGGATGGTGGATCCGGCCACCTATGACCGGGAGGCGCCGCAACGGCTGGTGGATACGATGTACTGATCAGGCCTCGGCGGCTTCGGGCTGGCGCTTGCGGCCGGGCTGCGGCGGCTGGACGGACAGGCGGAGATGGCCGGCCTCGCTGCGGCGGGCGGCCTGTTCCCGGGCGACGGCATCGCGCAGCGCCCCCTCGTAGCTCAACCCGCCGGCGGCACCGCCGAGGATCGAGGTGCCGGGGCCGAAACGGCGCGTGTCCTCACGATCCATGGCTGCCATCCCCGGTTGTCTGACCGCATCGTGCATGCCTCGGGCCGGCGCCCGAGTGACAAACGCGTGAGCACCCGGGAACTTACGCTTTGACAATGTGGGGCCCGGCCAGGCCAAGCCGGGCGCAGACATTGCGGGTATCGACCAGCAGCGGCAGTGCCGCGGCAAGGGCGCCATAGTCGATGCCGTCATGGTCGGTGACGATCAGGCCGGCCTGGAAGCCCGCCAGCGCGCCGGGCGCGATGCCGCAGCGGCCGGTGAGGCCTGGGTGGTCGGGCTGGGGCGGGATCACCGGCACCAGCGGATCGAGGTAAAGGACATCGGCGCCGCGCGCCTTCAGCATCTCCATCAGCACCAGGGCCGGGCTGTGGCGCAGGTCCTCGAGGTTGCGCTTGTAGCCGAGGGCGATGACGAGGATCCGGCTGCCGCGGAGGCCCCTGCCCTGCCCGCGGTCCAGCGCCTCGGCCAGGCGGTCGAGCACATGGCGGGGCATGGCCGCGTTGATCTCGCTGGCGAGGTCGATGAAGCGGGTGGGCCCGCCATGCGCCCGTGCCTGCCAGGTGAGGTAGTGCGGATCGACCGGGATGCAGTGGCCGCCGAGGCCAGGTCCCGGGAAAGAAGGGCATGTAGCCGAAGGGCTTGGTGCGGGCGGCCTCGATCACCTCCCAGATGTCGATTCCCATTGGCTCGAAGACCAGCTTCAGCTCGTTCATCAGGGCGATGTTAACGGCGCGGAAAGTGTTCTCGGTGAGCTTGACCGCCTCCGCCACATCGGCCGAGGCGACGGGGACGGTGCGGGCGACGAAGGCGCCGTAGAGGGCAAGGGCCAGCTCGAGCGAGGCAGGGTCGGTGCCGCCGATCACGCGGGGGATGCTGGCGGTGTGGTGTTGGGCATTGCCCGGATCCTCCCGCTCCGGTGCATGGGCGAGGAAGAAGTCCCGCCCGCAGCGGAGGCCGGTCGACTCGAGGATCGGTTGCATCACGCCCCGGGTGGTGCCCGGATAGCTCGTCGATTCGAGGATGACGAGCTGGCCGGGGCGAAGTTGGGCGGCGACCAGCCGGGTGGCGGATCCGACCGCGGCGAGATCGGGCTCCCGGTGGGGGCCGAGTGGCGTCGGGACGCAGACGAGGATGGCATCGGCCTCGGCCAGCGCCCTTCCCTCCCCGGTGAGGCGGAGGCGGGTTGTGCGCAGCGCGGCGCGGATCGAGTCGGACTGCACCTGGCGGATTGGGCTGCGCGCCGCGGCGAGCTCGGCGACGCGCGCCCTGTCGGCATCCATGCCAATGGCTCGGAAGCCGGCCTCGACCAGGGCGAGGACCAGCGGCAGGCCGACATAGCCGAGGCCGATGACGGCAACCGTCACCTCCCGAGCCCGGAGCCGCGCCGCAAGCGGCTCCGCCAGGCTGGCGGGGCGCGGAAGGAGCGACGGGAGCGAGTCCGGCATGCAGTATTATTACGATATCGATACATCTAAATCAAACGATTTCGCAACGTCCCGCCGGTGGGAAGGGCGTGAACGCGAAAGGCCGGGCTTGGGGCCCGGCCTTCCTGCACGCTTTCTTAGTGGGGTCCCTGCCCCCCGTCTCGCCTCAGCTGAAGATGAAGTCGCTGAGGCTGAGGTTGCCGTCGGCGAGGACGAAGATGTGGTTGCTGCCGGAGGCGATCTCGCCATCCGCCGACCAGGTGATCTGGTCCGCGGTGATGCCCTTGAGCTCCACCTTGTCCTGGCCGATCTTGAAGTCGAGGATCAGGTCGCCGCCGAAGTTGCCGCCGAAGACGAAGGTGTTGGACCCGGCGCCGCCGGTCAGCACGTCGTCGCCCAGGCCGCCGATGATCGTATCGTTGCCGGCCCCGCCGGTGATCTCGTCATTGCCGGCGCCGCCGTCGAGCAGGTTGCCCACGTCGCTGCCGGTGATGGTGTCGCTGCCGCTGCCGGCCTTGACGGCCTCGATCGAGACGAGGTTCAGGTCGAAGGCGAAGCTGGGGTCACGCTTCAGGTCGATCGACAGGTCGGCGGTCGAGTCGGACAGGTCGGCCGTGTCGAAGCCTTCGCCGCCGATGACGTAGTTCCAGCTGCCGTGGATGAAGATCACGTCGTTGCCGGCGCCGGCGACGATGTAGTTGCTGCCGCTGCCGCCGTCGATGGTGTCGGCGCCGTCGCTCCCGATGATGGTGTCGTCACCCGCGCCGCCGAAGGCGGTCGCGCCGACGCTGCCGGAGAGCTCGATCCGGTCGTTGCCCTCGCCGCCGTCGACGGTATCGCCGTCGCCGCCGGCCAGGTAGTCGTCGCCCTCATCGCCGAAGAGCTTGTCGGCGCCGGAGCCGCCGATGATGGTATCGTTGCCGCTGCCGCCATGGGCCTCGGCACCGCCGTCGCCAAGATGGATGTCGTCCTTCCCGTCACCGCCGAAGATCGTGTCCTGGCCGCCAGCCCCGGCGATGTAGTCGTCGCCATCGCCGCCGAGGAGGAGGTCCGCACCGGCGCTGCCGATGATGACGTCGTCGCCCGTCCCGCCGTCGATCGTGGCGGCAGCGCCGCCGTAGACGTTGATGTAGTCGTTGCCGGCGCCGCCCTCGATCGTCGCCAGCCCGCCCCAGATGGTGTCGTCCTGGTCGGTCCCCACGAGCTTCTCGAAGCCGCCGAACCAGAGGTCCTCGCCGACCACATTGCCGGCGGCGGCGAGGATCACGTGACCGGAGGCGGCCTGGGACATGTCGAAGGTGTCGGTGCCCTCGCCGCCCCGGATCTCGCCGCCGACGCCCTCGACCCAGTAGACGACATCGTTGCCGCCGCCGGCGACGATCCAGTTCGAGCCACCGCCGGCGTAGATCGTGTCGCTGCCGCTGCCGACGATGATGATGTCGCCCAGCGCGCCGGGCCCTGTGTCGGCATTGGCGATGACGGTGTTGTTGCCGTCAGCGAGATGCGCCTCGTCCGCGCCGGTGCCGAGGTCGACCGTGGCGTTGCCGAGGTTGCCGCCCCAGATCGTGTCGTTGCCGGCGAGGGCGGAGATCATGTCGTCGCCGGCGTAGGGGATGAACACGTCGCCGTCCGGCGTTCCGGGCAGGGTGTCCTTGCCGTTAGTCCCAAAAATCAGTCCCATCGAGGCGCCTCCGCATGAAAGAAGCGAACAGGAGCCGACCCCCATGGGACGTCCCATTCAACCTATACCCTCACTTTATACGGAGTTCACAACCTGTGGTGAAGAAGGCAGGGCGTCTCAATTTGTACCAGAAGTGGACGGGCCTTAGGAGATTTCCCGTTAACTTTTGCAACGGTTAACCTGTATCACGGGCGCGCTATACAGCCCATGTGATGGTTTTGGAGGATGTTCAGGCCCTTGGCGGCGGGGCTGACACGTTGCTGCGGGGCAGCAAAGGTTACAGCCGTCACGGCAGGCCGAGCTGGCCTCGGTGTAATGAGTTGTCGCAGTACGTGCCTTCAGATTGACCACCGTACAACCGCTGGTTAAAGACCAAGGCCATGGGACGGCGCCTCGTCGGCGCCTGGCATTGGCGGCGGGGTGTGGGTCATGGCGGATTTTGCATCGGTTGTCGGGGGCGGCACCTACGACCTCGCTCATTTCGGCTCGGTCCCGGGCGGCGTGGACGCCTTCTACCACATCGAGACGAGCGGGGTGTTCATTGACCGCAGCCTTGCGACCGGCCTCACCCAGGTCGACGCCAGCGGTGCCGCCGGAGGGGTGGCCTACAAGGGCAGCGACATCGGCGACAGCGGGAGCGCGAATGCCGACGGCACGACCTTCCAGTGGGGCTTCAAGGGCGGCCAGTACAACGACACGGTCAGCGCCGGCGGCGGCGACGACAAGGTCGATGCCGGCAACGGCAACAACTATGTCGACGGCGGCTCGGGCAACGACACCATCGTCGCCGGCAGCGGTAACGATACGCTGCTCGGCGGCAACGGCGACGACTCGATCAACGGCGGCAACGGCGACAACAACATCCAGGGCGGCAACGGCAACGACACGCTGACCGCTGGCGACGGCAACGACAGCATCTCCGGTGGCAACGGCGTGGACAGCATCTGGGGCGGCGGCGGCGACGATACCCTGCTGGGCGGAAACGGGGATGACACGCTCATGGGCGGCGTCGGCAACGACCTGCTCGTCGGCGGCAACGGCACGGACCTGTTCACCTACGAACAGGGCTTCGGCGGCCACGACACGATCCTCGGCTTCAGCTACGGCGAGGATGTCGTGCAGATCAAGGCCGGCATGGACGGCGTGAGTAGCCTCAACGACCTGGCCGGCAAAATCACCATCGAGGGCTCGAGCGTGAAGATCAGCCTGAGCAGCGGCGACACCATCGTCATCAAGGGCGTCACCGGCGCCAGCGCATCCGAGCTAGTCGCGCATCCGGAGAACTGGATCAAGATCGTCCAGTGAGCCGCCCGGGGTAAAGACTGCGGAAAGCTTTCTCCGATACCTGTGTCCCATGACGACAGGGGCAAGGGTTCTGGACACGACCGACCCACTGCCGGCGACATCCTCGGATGTCGCCGACTTCGCTTCTGCGGCGTTGCTGGCGCTTTCTCCCGGCGTCGCGTTGCTCGTCCTGCCGCGGGGGCTGCCGGACATCGATACGGGGAGCCTCTCCCTCGCCTCGGCCCACGGGCCGATCCAGCCGCCCATGTCCTGGCAATCGGTGCCGGGCACGGAGCCGGCGCTCTCCCTTCTGCTGCTGCGCACGCAACCCGGCCTCGCCATCGGCGAGCCGCTGGAGGCCGCCGACGATGCAGGCAGGCGGCTGCGCCTGCGGCCGGAGCCGGCCGTGCTGGCGGATGTCTTCGGCGGGCTGCAGCCGGCCGCGATCCTGCGAGTCGTCGGGTTCCTCGCCGCGCGCGGGCGGCGCCTGCTGCGGGGGGCCGAGGATGCGGCCTTCGCCGCCTCCTGCCATGCCTTGGCCGGCCTGGCCCAGGCCCCGGAGCGAAGCGCCAGGCCGGTTGCCCTCTGCGGTGCCGACGCGCTGCTCTGGTCCCTTCCCCGCAGCCTGGCGGCGGAGCCGGCCACCTCCTTCGTCCTCGGGCAGCACCGCCTGCGGCAGGTGAGCCATGCGGGCGGGGCGCTGATCCTTGCCAACCGCGGATTCGAGGGCGGGTTCCTGCTGCCCGCCGGCGCGGCGGGGCCGGTCCATTTGGCGCCGGCGCCCGGCCGGCTGCCGACGCTCGCCGAGCTGGCGCGGCGGCAGGATCCGGCTGGGCGCAGCCTCTACCGGCTGGCCACGACCGAGCTGGCTCGGCGCGCCGTGACCGAGGAGGACCAGCGGCAACTGCTGCGGGACCACCAGCTGCTGCTGCCGGCGCAGCCCGCGGCGCAGATGAGCCAGCCGGAGGAGCCCTTCGGCGGCGCGCTGGACCTCGTGGTCGACGATCATGGCGGCGGGCTGTTCCTCCGTGGCTGGCTGCGGGACCCGCTCGGCCTCGTCGACCGGCTGACGTTGCAGGGGCGGTTCGGCGAGCAGCGCCTGCTGCCGGAGCAGATGCTGCGCTTCCCGCGGCCGGACCTCGGCAAGCGCTTCGGCGAGGCGGCGCATGGCGGGCCGGAGCTGAAGGCCGGCTTCGTCGCCCATCTGCCGCGGGCGGCCCTGCGGCCCTCGGCGCAATGGCGGCTGCAGGTGCGGCTCAGCACGGGCGACGAGGTGGCGCTGGTGGCGCCGCCTGCCATCACCACGCCGCTGCTCGCGCGCGACCGGGTGCTGGGCGGCATCGCGCCCTCGCATGTGACGCCGGAGATCATGGCCCGCTGCCTCGCGCCGCCGGTGGAGCGGCTGCACCGACGGGTGATGGCGGCGCGGCAGGTACCGGAGGTGGTCCGTATCGGGCGGCCCGTGGCGGCGCCGGTGGCGAGCCTAGTGATCCCGATCTACCGCAACGTCTTCTTCCTGCGGCACCAGCTGGCGGCCTTCGCGCGGGATCCAAGCCTCGACGAGGCCGAGCTGATCTTCGTGCTCGACAGCCCGGAGCAGCGGGAGGATCTGGAGCACAACCTGCGCGGCCGTCATGGCATCGGCGGCCGGTCGGTGACGCTCGTCGTGCAGCCGGCCAACTACGGCTATGGCAGCGCCTGCAACGCGGGCGCCGCGGAGGCGCGGGCGCCGGTGCTGCTGCTGATGAACTCCGATGTCGTGCCAGCGCGGCGCGGCTGGCTGCGGCCGCTGCTCGGCATGCTGGAGGCGGCGCCGGGGATCGCCGCGGTGGGCCCCAAGCTGCTCTACGGCAACCAGTCGCTGCAGCATGCCGGGCTCTACTTCGAGCAGCTCGGCGGCGATGGCGACTGGTACAACAGCCACTACTTCAAGGGCCTGCCGCGGCACTTCCCGCCCGCGAACGCGGCGCGGGAGGTGCCGGGCATCACCGGCGCGGCCTTCTGCGTGCGGCGCGCGGCGTTCGAGGCGGTCGGCGGCGTCACCACGGACTACGTGGTCGGCGACTACGAGGATTCGGACCTCTGCCTGAAGCTGCGGGCCGCCGGGCACGGCATCGCCTATGTGCCGGAGGCGGAGCTCTACCATTTCGAGCGGCAGTCGATCACGCTGCATGGCGGCTACGCCAAGACCCTGGCGGCCGCCTATAACCGCGGCCTGCATCACCGCCGCTGGGCCGGCGACATCGCGGCGCTGATGGGGCGCGGCTGGCCTGCGGGCACCCTGCCCGGCCGCGGCGGGGCGGGGTGAGGGCCATGCGCGTGCTCTTCCTCTGCCACAACCACCCGACGCTCCAGGCGGGGGGGACCGAGGTCTTCGCCCGCAACCTGTTCCGCGAGCTGCGCGACCGGCATGGGGTGGAGGGGCTGTTCCTCGCCGCCGTCACCGGCGCCCACCGCGAGCCGCTGCCGGGCACGCTGATGCAGGCGGTCGGCCAGGCCACGGACGAGATGCTGCTCTGGCTGAACAGCTTCGACCGCTTCTTCCTGTCGCAGCCGGACACCTACGGGCTGGCGACGCTCGCCCCGCTGGTCGAGGCGCTGGCGCCGGATGTGGTGCATGTCCACCACGCGCTGCAGCTCGGCACCGAGACCATCGACCTGCTGCGGCGGCTGGCGCCGCAGGCGCGCTTCGTCTTCACCGCGCACGACTTCTTCCCGATCTGCCCGCAGGAGGGGCAGCTGCTCACCACGGACGGGCGGCTCTGCGCCGGGCCGACGCTCGACGGGTGCCTGCGCTGCTTCCCCGACCGGGGGGCGACAGACATCGTCATGCGGCAGCTTGAGCTGCGCGACGTCTTCGCGGATTTCGACCACATCCTGGTGCCGAGCGAATTCGCCCGCGGGCGCTATGCGGCGTCCGGCTGGCCGATGGAGCGCTTCCGCGTCATGCCGAACGGCGTGCCGGAGCTGCCGGCGGCGCCCTTCCGCGCCGCGCCGGACGGGCGGCGGGACCGCTTCAGCTTTTTCGGCCATGTCAACCGCTTCAAGGGCAGCCTGATGCTGCTGCGCGCCTCGCAGCGGCTGAGCGAGGCGGGCGTCGCGCATCGCGTCGCGCTGAATGGCGGGGCGGCCTACCAGTCCGACGCCTTCATGGCGGAGTTCAACACCGCCCTCGCCGAGGCGCCGGCGGCCGATTACCGCGGCGCCTATGCCGCCGACGCGCTGGCGGGGCTGATGGCGCAGGTGGACTGGGTCGTGATCCCGTCCATCTGGTGGGAGAACGCGCCGCTCGTGGTGCAGGAGGCCTTCCGCCACCGCCGCCCGGTGATCTGCAGCGGACATGGCGGCATGGCGGAGATGGTGCGCGACGGCGTCGACGGGCTGCATGCGCCGGTGAAGGACCCGGCGGGGCTCGCCGAGGTGATGCGCCGCGCGGTCGAGACCGAAGGGTTGTGGGAGCGGCTGGTCGCGGGCATCGCCCCGCCGGTGACGCTGGCCGAGGCGGCGCGCCGGCACCTTGAGTTGTATAAAGCTGCGTTGGCGCCCGCGCCCGGTTAGAATGCCGCCCGGTCCGGGGCGCCTGCCGCCCCGGGATGTCATCTGGTCGAGCGCATGGCCCGGCCTGGGCCTGCTCAAGGAAAGTCTTCGCCGATGCCGATGGATGCCACGCTGGCCGAGGAAGCTCCGCCGGCCGACGGGATGGCCGCCCCCTCCGATCTGCGCGGGCTGATCGACAATGCGACGGCGGACCGCCTGTACGGCTGGGTCTGGGATGCGGCGCATCCCGAGGACCGGGTGACGGTCGAGCTGCGCCTGGCGGGCGAGGTAGTGGCCACCGGCGTTGCCGGCAACCAGCGGCCGGACCTGGCCAGGCACGGCATCGGCGATGGCGCCCATGCCTTCGAATTCGCCCTGCAGCGCCAGTGGTTCCGCCAGCTGCGCGATCTCACCGTCGTCGCCCATGGCCGGGACGGCGCCACCATGCAGGTGCCGGTCCATGCGCGCCGGCAGGAGGAGGCGCTGGTGCCGGCGACGGCCACAGCGCAGCTGCAGGTTGCCGCCGAGGCGCTGGTGGCCGAGCAGGCTGCCATCCGGCAGGAGATGGAGGCCATGCGCCGGCGCATGGCCGGCCTGCCGGACGGCGCGGCGCTCGAGGCCGTCGCCCAGGCCGGCCAGGAAATGCAGCGCCGGGTGGACACGATGGAGCTCTGGCTCACCCGGCTGGACGACAAGCTGGCGCAGCTCGTGGCGCCGCCGGAGGCAGGGGCGAAGGGCGGGGTCGATGTCTGGCAGGTGGTGCTGATCGCCCTGCTGGTCGGCCTCGGTTGCGGCGTGCTGGCCTTCATCTTCGCCCGCTACGGGATCTAGGCCCTTGGCCCGCGCGACGGTCGAGAGCGGCCTCCAGACCACCCTGTCGGAGGCGATGGGCTCGGTCAGGCTGGTCGTCCGGCGGCTGGCCGCCTTCCTGGTGATGCTGGGGCTCTTCGCCGCGGGCCTGGGCTTCGCCATGGTCGAGGCCGCGGCGACGCTGCTGGTCTCCGTGCCGCAAACGCGGAGCGCGGGGACGGTCGCCACCATCCTCTGCCTCTGGGCGCTGCTGCTGGTGGCCGCCGCCGCGCTGAGCCTGCAGCAGTGGGCGGGGCTGAGGCGGCTCGGGCGGTTCATCGCCGGACGGCTGGGCGTGGCGACGGCGCTGGCCCTGGCCCAACGGGCCGGGCGGCCGGAGGCGCTCGGCAGCGCGGCGCTCGAGGACCTGGCGGCGGTGCGGCGGGGCGTCGCCGGGCTGGCGGCGCGGGCGCTGGTGCAGATCCTGGCCCTGCCCCTGCTGATCATCCTGGCCTTTGCGGCGCATTGGTCCTTTGCCGTGCTAGCCATCCTGTTCTACGGCGCGGCCGGCCTGCTGAGCCATGCCCTGGTCGGCGCGCTGCGGCGGGAGATGGAGCTGGTGCGGGCCGGCGCGGCGCAGGCGCGGGGCCTCGCCGCCGACGCGATGCGCGCGGGCGAGGCGATCCTCGCCATGGGGATGCTGCCGCGGCTGGCGGGGAGCCTGCTGGCGACCGAGGCGGTGGCGGCGGGCGAGGCCTTCCTGGCGCGGCAGCGGGCGAGGCGGCTGCGGCTGGCGCTGGATGCGCTGCTCGGCCTGTTCGGCGGCGCCTTCCTGTTCCTCATGGCCGCCCTGGTCCTCGGCGGGATGACCGGGCGCGGCGTCGGGATGGGGTTCTTCTTCCTCACCTTCGGCCTCGTCGGGCCCTTCGCGGCCTTTGCGGGCGGCAGCCGGGAGGCGGCGGAGGCGATGGCGGCCTGGCAGCGGCTGCGGCGGATGCTCGCTGAGACGCCGAGCTTCAACCGCGGCACGGCCTTCCCCTGCCCGCAGGCACGGCTGGTGGCGGAGCATATGAGCTTCACCTTCCGCGGCCTGCAACCGATCCTGCTGCGCAACATCGACCTGGCGCCCGAGCCGGGCGAGGCGGTGGCGATCGTCGGGCCGTCCGGCTGCGGCAAGTCGACGCTGCTGCGGGTGCTGGTCGGGATGTTCCCGCCCTCCGCGGGCGGCGTCTATCTCGACGGGCATGCGGTACACCAGTGGGACCGCGAGGCGCTGGCCGGGCATCTCGGCTTCCTGCCGCAGCAGCCGCTGCTCGGGCGGGGGGCGGTGGCGGAGGTCATCGCCCGGCTCGGCACGCCGGACATGCCGCAGGTGCTGGAGGCGGCGCGGCGTGCGGGCGTGCATGAGGCGGTCGCCGCCCTGCCGCTCGGCTATGCGACGCCGGTGGACGGGGCCTGGCCGCTCT
Organism: Belnapia sp.; assembly: GCF_059504005.1. Classification (NCBI taxonomy): domain Bacteria; kingdom Pseudomonadati; phylum Pseudomonadota; class Alphaproteobacteria; order Acetobacterales; family Roseomonadaceae; genus Belnapia; species Belnapia sp. The sequence goes on from NZ_JCACHU010000083.1 coordinate 44,309, forward strand.
CGATGGGGCAGCAGCACCAGCTGGCGCTGGCCCGGGCGCTCTATGGCCGGCCGCGGGTGCTGGTGCTGGACGAGCTGGCCGCCGGGCTGGATGCCGCGGGCGAGGCGGAGGTGATCCTCCTGCTCGCCGAGCTGCGGCGCGAGGGGGTGGCGGTGGTCTTCACTACGCATCGGCCGGCGCTGGTCGGCGCGGCGGACCGGGTGCTGGCGCTGCGCAACGGCTCGCTGGTGCCAGCGGGAGCGCAGGACGGGCCACAGCGGATCGGCGGGGCGACGCAGGCGCCGATGCTGCCGGGCCGGAAGGCGGCGGCGGCATGAGCGCGAGCCTGTCCCACCGGCACGGCTGGCTCAGGGCCATGGGGTTCGGGCCGGGGGGCGCGCTGGCGATCCTGCTGCTGAGCCTGGGCGGCGTGCTCGGGGTGTTCGACCTGGTGCTCAGCATCGCGCACATCACCGATGGCGTGCTGGAGAGCAAGAACGGCCATACCGTGCTGGCGCTGCTGCTGGTCTTCGCGCTGGCGACGCTGCTCTCGGCCTATTACCGCCACCGGCGCGAGGCGCTGCTGCAGGCGATGGCGGAGCGGCTCGGCCTCGCGCTGCGGGCGGAGGCGCTGCAGGCGGCGATCCGGCGGGCGGCGCGGCGCGGCATGGTGGCGGGGCTCGGCGTGCTGCAGGACGTCGCGGCGGCGCAGCGCCTCGTCGCGGGCGATGCGGTGGCGGGGCTGCTCGACCTGGCGGGCGCGGCGGCGGCGCTGGCGCTCCTCTTCCACCTGCATCCGGGCTTCGGCTGGATCCTCGCCGCGGGGCTGACGGCGACGGCGGCGCTCGCCCTGGTGCTGCGGCGGGCGGCGGGCCCGGTCGCGGCCAAGGCGGAGGCGGAGCTGGGCGCCGCGGCGCATGAGCTGGCCGGGCAGCTCGTGCATGCCGACCTGGTGCGCGGTCTCGGGCAGATGCCGGCGCTGCTGGCGCGCTGGCAGCATCGCTACGAGGCGGCGCTCGGCCTCGCCGATAGGGCGGAGGCGCGCGCGGATGCGCTCCGCGAGCTGCAGGCGCTGGTTGCGGCGCTAACCGCGATGGCGCTGGCCGGCTTCGGCATCCTCCGCATCGTCGATGGGCAGGGGTCGATCGGGCTGGTGCTCGGCGCCGTGCTGCTCGGGCAGTTCGCGCTGCGGCCGCTGGCCGGGATGGTGCAGCATTTCGAGGCCTGGCGGGCCGGGATGCGCGCCTGGGGGCGGCTGCGCGAGGCGCTGGCGGAGGAGGCGGCGGTCGTCGCCCGGTTGCCGGCCGCCGGGGCGCCGGCGGGGCTGGTGGCCGAGGGGCTCGGCTTCCATCCGGCGGAGCGGGAGCGGCCGGTCCTCGCCGGGCTCGGCTTCGCCCTGGCGCCGGGGGAGGTGCTGCTGGTCGAGGGCGGCAACGGCGCGGGCAAGACGACGCTGCTGCGCCTCCTCCTCGGGCTGGTGCCGCCCGATGCGGGGCGGGTGCTGCTCGACGGGCAGGACACCTGGTTCTGCGACCGCGGCCAGCTTGGGGCGCGGATTGGCTACCTGCCGCAGGATATCCAGCTGCTCGAGGCCGACATCTTCACCAATATCGGCCGCGGGCCGGGAGCGCCGGCGGAGCTGGTGGTGGCGGCCGCGCGGATGGCGGGCGCGCATGAGATGATCGGGCGGCAGCCCCTGGGCTACCAGACGCCGGCCGGGAACAGCGCCGGGCTTTCGGCTGGGCAGCGGCGGCTGGTCGGGCTGGCCCGCGCGCTCTACGGCATGCCGCGGCTGCTGGTGCTGGACGAGCCGGAGATCGGCCTCGACGGCGCGGCGCGGCGGGGGATGCGGGCGGCGGTGGGCCAGGCGAGCGCCGCCGGCGCCGTCGTGATCCTGGTGACGCATGAGGCGGCGACCTGGGCGGACCTCGCCGGGCACCGGCTGCGGCTGGAGGCCGGCGGCGGGTTCGAATGGCTGGCCGGCGGCCCCGGCGCGACGGGAATGGAGCAGCATCGTGCAGCAGCTGGTTAAGCATGGCGAGGCCGCGGCGCTGCCGCCCGCCCTCCCCCAGGAGTCGTTGCAGAAGCAGCTGGAGCGGGCGGTGCAGAGCCCGCCGGTCGACCGGCTGGTGCGGCGCTCGCTGCTGACGCTCGCCATCACCCTGCTGCCCATCGCGGGCTGGGCGACGATGACGGTTGCCGAGCGGGCGGTGCTGGCCGGCGGGCAGCTCGTGCCCGAGGGGCGGCGGAAGACCGTCAACCTGCTGGAGCCCGGCATCCTGCGCCGGCTGCTGGTGCAGGAGGGGACAGTGGTGCAGGCCGGGCAGCCGTTGCTGCAGCTCGACGTGACGCAGGCGGAGGCGATCGCGGGCCAGGCCCGTGCCGCCTATTGGAGCGGGCGGGCGCGCATCGCCCGGCTGCGGACGGAGCAGGCGGAGCAGCGGCAGCTGGCCTTCCCGGTCGACCTGGAGACGGAGGCCGCGGCGAATTCGGCGATCCAGGTCTTCCTCCGCGCCGAGCAGGCGCTGTTCGCGGCGCGCTGGGCGAATTTCGACGGGCAGATGGGCGTGCAGGAGCGCGCCATCACCCAGCTGCAGGAGCAGGTGGCCGGCGCCCAGGCGCAGCGCGACGGGGCGGGGCGGCAGCTGCTGGCGGTGCGGGAGCAGATCGCGGGCTACAACCGGCTGCTGACGCAGGGCTACGCCTCGCGCTTCACCGTGCTGAACCTGCAGCAGCAGGAGGCGGGATTCGTTGCCACCATCGGCCAGGCCAATGCGCAGGAGGCGCAGCTGCGCGAGGGCATCATCCAGGCGCAGCGGCAGCTGGAGGGGCTGCGGCTGACGCGGCTCTCCGACATCGCCAACGACTTGCAGACCACCGAGGCGACGACGGCCTCGGCGCTGCAGCAGCTGCGCGCGGCGCAGGACGTGCTGAACCGGCGCGAGGTGCTGTCGCCCGAGGCCGGCAAGGTGACGAACATCCAGGCCTTCACCCCGGGAGCTACGATCCAGACCGGGCAGCCGATCCTCGACCTGGTGCCGCTGAACGACCGGCTGGTGGTCGAAGGGCGCGTGCTGCCGACGGATATCGAGCAGGTCTCGATCGGGCAGCGGGCGAACATCCGGCTGAGCAGCTATCGCGCACGCAACGTGCCGATGCTGGAGGGGCAGGTGATCGTCGTCGGCGCCGATGTGCAGGTGCCGCCGAACAACGGCGGCGAACCCTATTTCCTCGTCCGCGTCGAGTTCGATCCCGGGCAGTTGGATTCGGTGCCGGACCTGGCGCCGGTCGCGGGCATGCCGGCGGAGCTCTACATCCTCGGCGAGAGGCGGACGCCCTTCGCCTACCTCTGGACCCCGCTGAGCGCCGCGGCGCGGCGTGCCTTGCGCGACTAGCTCAAGGGTTCCAAGGGCTCTTCGGCCCTTGGCGGGTGGAGCTCGAGGAGGGCAGCGCCCTCCTCACCGCCGCTGCGAGGCCTGGGCGATGTAGTTGTCGAAGGACAGTTCCGCGACGCGGAACCAGGCCCGCATGTCGTCGCGCGACTTCGACCAGGCGGCATGGATCCTGGCATATTCCTGGCTCTTCTGGGCCAGCTCCTGCTCCAGCGCCAGGGCCTCGCGGTAGCAGGCATCCATCACCTCGCGTGGGAAGCCGCGGAGCTGGGTGCCGCCGGCCAGCAGGCGGCGCAGCGCCTCCGGGTTGCGGGTGTCGTAGCGGGCGACCATCCAATGCGTCGCCTCCGAGCAGGCGGTGCGGATGGCGGCCTGGTAGCTCTTCGGCAGCGCGTTCCACTGATCGAGATTGGCGACGAAGGTGGTGTTGGCCGCGCCCTCCCACCAGGCGGGGTAGTAGTAGAAGGGCGCCACCTTGTTGAAGCCGAGCTTCTCGTCGTCATAGGGGCCGAGCCACTCGACGGCGTCGATGGTGCCGCGCTCGAGCGCCGGGTAGATGTCGCCGCCGGCGAGTTGCTGCGGCACGCCGCCGACGCGCTGGAGGACGGTGCCGCCGAGGCCGGCGATGCGCATCTTGAGGCCGCGCAAGTCCTCGACCGTCTTTACCTCCTTGCGGAACCAGCCGCCCATCTGCGCGCCGGTCGTGCCCAGCGGAAGGGCATAGGTGTTGTACTGGCGGAAGAGCTCGTTCAGCAGGTCGATGCCGCCGCCCTCGTACATCCAGGCATTCTGCTGCCGGGTATTGAGGCCGAAAGGCACGCCGGTGGCGAAGGCGAAGGCCGGGTTCTTGCCGACATAGAAGGAGGCGGTGGTGTGGCAGCACTCCACCGTGCCGGCCTGGACGGCGTCCAGCGCCTGCAGGGCGGGCACGACCTCGCCAGGGCCGAAGACGCGGATCTGGAAGCGGTCCTCGGTCAGCTCAGCGACGGTGCGGGAGAAGACCTGGGCGGCGCCATGGATGGCATCGAGCGAGGTCGGGTAGCTGCTGGTCAGGCGCCAGCGCAGCGTGGGCGTGGTCTGCGCCAGGGCGGGCGTCGCCAGGGTGGCGGCGAGCGCGGTCTGGCCGAGGATGGCTCTGCGGTTCATCTCTGGGTTCCCTCCGGATGCTTTCGGAGGCGGGAAGAACCATGGATGGGCCCGGCGGGGAAGTCCCCGGCTGGCGGTATCCGCAGGGGCGTATAAGCTTCGGCAAAACGACCGGGGGATCGTCGCCATGCAGGACGAGGTGCGGGTCTATTGGATGACCGGCTGCACGAGCTGCCTGCGCACCAAGGAGTTCCTGGCGCGGCACCGGGTGCCCTTCGCCTCGCGCAACGTGCTTGCCGACGAGGCGGCCTACGCCGAGCTGGAGCGCTTCGGGCTGCGGCAGGTGCCGATCGTGACGCGCGGCGAGGCCTGGGCCAACGGGCAGGTGCTGCGGGACGTGGCCGAGCTGGTCGGCATCGATCTCGGAGCGCCGCAGATCCTGCCGGTGGCAGATCTCAGGCGGCGGCAGGAGGCGATCCTCGCCGGGGCCCGACGCTTTGCGGCGCAGCTGCCGGAGGCGAGCCTCGGCACGCTGCTGCCGGACCGGCCGCGCTCCCATGCCGACCTCGTCTACCACATCGTCAACATCGTCGATGCCTTCCTCGAGCATGAGGCAGGCATCCCGCTCCGCTACGAGGCCTATTTCCGCCTGCCGCCCAAGGCGGAGAAGGCCGCGCTGCTGGCCTATGCGGCGGATGTCGAGGCGCGGCTCGCCGCCTGGTTCGCCGGGCCGGGGCGCGGGCGGGATTGGACCGAGGCGGCGCAGGTCTATTACGGGCGGCAGTCGCTGCACGAGTTCTTCGAGCGCACGGTCTGGCACAGCGGGCAGCACACGCGGCAGCTCATGTGGGTGCTGGAGCGGATGGGGATCGAGCCCGAGGGCAGGCTGGGGCCGGAGGTCTTCGCCGGCCTGCCGATGCCGGAGGAGGTGTGGGGATGAAGCTCGGGCTCTCGATCGGCTATTCGAATGCGCGGCTGGACGTGCCGGTCGCGCTCATCCAGCGGGCGGAGGCGCTGGGCTACGACTCCGTCTGGACGGCGGAGGCCTATGGCTCGGATGCGGTCTCGCCGCTCGCCTATCTCGCGGCGGTGACGAAGCGCATCAAGCTCGGCACCGGCGTGATGCAGCTCGCGGCAAGGACGCCGGCGAATGCGGCGATGTGCGCCGGCACGGTCGACAGCCTCGCGGGCGGTGGGCGCTTCATCGCCGGGCTCGGGGTGAGCGGGCCGCAGATCGTCGAGGGCTGGTACGGGCAGCCTTGGGGCAAGCCCTATTACCGGGTGAAGGATTATGTCGCCATCATGCGGAAGATCTGGGCGCGCGAGGCGCCCGTCGCGCATGACGGGCCGGAGATCGCCCTGCCCTATACCGGGCCCGGCGCGCTCGGCATCGGCAAGCCGCTGAAGTCGATCCTGCACATGAACCCCTCCATCCCCGTCTATCTGGGCACGGAGACGGATGCGATGGTGCGGCTGACCGGCGAGATCGCCGATGGCTGGCTGGCGCTCGGCTTCGTCCCTGGCACGCTGCCGCATTTCATGCCGTTGCTGGAGGAGGGCTTCCGGCGGGCGGAGAAGGCGGCAGGCCGGCCGAAGACGCGGGCGGATTTCACCATCCATGCGAGCGTGCATGTCGAGGTCACCGATGACGTCCGGGCCGGCCTCGCCAGGCTGAAGCCGGAGGTCGCACTCTATGTCGGCGGCATGGGGCACAAGGACAAGAATTTCCACCGCGACATGATGGAGCGGCGCGGCTTCGGCGAGGCCGCCGCGCGCATCCAGGAGCTCTACCTGGCCGGGCGGAAGGAGGAGGCGATCACCGCCGTGCCGGATGACTGGGTGGACATGAAGTCACTGGTCGGGCCGCCGGCGCGGATCAGGGAGAGGTTCAAGGCCTGGGCGGAGAGCGGGGCGAATGCGCTCAGCGTGCGCTCGCGCCAGCCGGCAGCGATCGAGGTCATGGCGGAGGCGGCGGGGCTGGCCCCGGCGGGAGGCATGGCATGAGCGAGGCAGTGCTGTTCGAGGTGGTGGAGCCGCACATCGCGCTCGTCACCATCAACCGGCCGGAGGCGCGGAATGCGGTGAATGCCGCGGTCGCCGCCGGGCTGGAGGCGGCGGTCGACCGGGCGGAGGCGGACCCCGACATCTGGGCCGTCGTGCTGACCGGGGCGGGGCCGCATGCCTTCTGCGCCGGCGCCGACCTGAAGGAGGTCTCGGCCGGGCGCAGCGCGGCGCTGGCGACGGAGCGGCATGGCTTTGCCGGCTTCGTGCGGGCGCCGCGGACCAAGCTCTGGATCGCGGCGGCGCAGGGGCATGCGCTGGCAGGCGGGCTGGAGCTGCTATTGGCCTGCGACATGGCCATCGCTGCGGAAACCGCCACCTTCGGCCTGCCGGAGGTGAAGCGGAGCCTGGTCGCGGCGGCGGGCGGCGTGTTCCGCCTGCCGCGGGCGCTGCCCAAGGCCGTCGCGCTCGAGATGATCGCAACCGGCGAGCCGATTGCGGCCTCGCTCGCCCTGCAGCATGGGCTGGTGAATGCGGTGGTGCCGGCGGCGGAGGTGCGGGAGGCGGCGCTCGGCCTCGCCCGGCGCGTCACCGCCAATGCGCCGGTTGCGGTGCGGGAGAGCCTCGCCATCGCGCGGCAGGCCCTCGTCCTGGACGACGAGGCGCTCTGGCAGATGAGCCGCGAGGCCAGCGCCCGCATCAAGGAAACCGAGGATTTCCAGGAAGGCCCGCGGGCCTTCGTGGAGAAGAGGCCGCCGCGCTGGGTCGGGAGATAGCGCCCGACGCGGAGGGGTTTTGGGGAGGAGAGAAAGAATGAAGCGTAGAACGCTTCTCGCCGGGATGACGCTCGCCGCGCCGGCACTGGCGCAGGGCGAGCGCTGGCCGAGCCGGGAGATCAGCCTCGTCACCGGCTTCGGGCCGGGCGGGGGCACGGATGTGGTGGCCCGCGCCATCGCCGCGCATATGGAGAAGACGCTCGGCGTCGCCATCCCGGTGCGGAACACGCCGGGCGCGGGCGGGACGCTAGGGCCCGGGCGGATCGCGCAGGCGCGGCCGGATGGCTATACCTTCGGCCTCGTCGGCCTGTCGGCGCTGGTGGTGGCGCCGCTGACGATGGACCTGCCCTACAAGCCCTGGGAGAGCTTCGACTTCCTCGGCTGCACCTCGGAGCTGCGGATCGGGGTTCCGGTCGGCCCGTCCATGCCGAACGTCCGGACGCTCGCGGATTTCATCGCGGAGGGGAAGCGGCGGCCGATCACAGTGGCCAGCACCAATCCCGGCTCCGCGGTCAGCTTCTTCGACCTGGCGCGGCTGGCGGGCATCCAGATCAGCTACGTGCCCTTCGGCAGCATCACCGAGGCGGCGAGCCAGGTGGCGGGCGGGCATGTCGACACCTATTCCGGCACCTCGGAGATGATCGGGCTGGTGCGCGGCGGGCAGCTCCGGATGCTGGCGAGTGCGAGCGTCGACCGCTGGCCGGACTTCCCTGAAGTGCCGACGCTGATCGAGCAGGGCTACGAGACGGCGACGCGGCAGCTCATCATCTGGGCCGGGCCGGCGGGGCTGCCGGCGCCGATCCGCGAGCGGCTGGAGGCGGCGCTGATGGCGGCGGCGCGGGACCCGGAGGTGCAGGCGCGCCAGGCGGCGGGCGGCATCGCCAGCCGGGTGATTGAGGGCGCGCGGACGCTCGCCGCGATCCGCGAGGTGCAGCCGGGGGTCGAGGCGGCGCTCATCGCCTCCGGCATGAGCCGCAAACGCAGTTGATCAGGCCGCGCGCGGGTTGCGCTGCCAGATCGCGTAGTTCAGCGCGCCGGCGAAGGTGACCCAGGCGAGGTAGGGCACCATCAGCCAGGTCGCCGTCGCGCTGACCGGGGCGAAGAGCAGGATGCAGCCGAGGATGGAGAGCCAGAGCAGCACCAGCTCGGCAAAGGCGAGGTCCGGGCGCTTCATCCCGAAGAAGACGCCGGACCAACCGGCATTCAGCACGAGCTGCACGGCATAGAGAAGGAGCGCCGGGCCGAAGCCGACCTCCTTCCAGACCAGCCAGCCGGCGATGGCGATCAGGATGTAGAGCAGCGTCCAGGCCGGGGCGAAGAGCCAATTGGGCGGGTTCCAGCTTGGCTTCGACAGGTTCTCGTACCAGTCGTCCGGGCGGAAGACGGCGCCGGAGCAGGCGACGAGGAAGCAGGCCGCGAAGAAGCCGAGCAGGGCGAGGGTGTTGGGGGTCATGCGGCCAGCTTAGCGCAAACGGGGCGGAACGGTTGCTCCCTCCCCTCGCCCCGGCCATGCTTCCGCGAATTGGGAAGGAGGCGGGCATGGGCGAGGCGCCGGAGTTCGAGGCTGCGCGGCTGGATGGCTTCCTGCGCGGGGCGATCCCCGGCCTCGCGGGGGAGATGGCGGTCGAGCGCATCTCGGGCGGGCAGTCCAACCCGACCTTCTTCGTCACCTATGCCAATCGCCGCCTGGTACTGCGGAAGAAGCCGCCGGGGGAGGTGCTGCCCTCGGCCCATGCCGTCGACCGGGAGGCGCGGGTGCTGCGGGCGTTGGCCGGGAGCGGGGTGCCGGTGCCGCCGGTCGTGCTGTTCCATGACGGGGCGGAGGTGGTGGGAACGCCCTTCTATGTCATGGAGCGGGTCGAGGGCCGGGTCTTCGGCACCTGCGACCTGCCGGGGGCTTCGGCCATGGAGCGGCGGGCGATGTATCTCTCCTTCGCCGAGACGCTGGCGCGGCTGCATGATGCCGACTGGCGGAAGGTGGGGCTGGAGGGGTTCGGGCGGCCGGGGAGTTACTTCGAGCGGCAGGTCGGGCGCTGGACCAGGCAGTGGGAGGGGCAGCGCTTCCGCGACATCCCGGAGCTGGCCGAGCTGGCCGGCTGGGTCGCGGCGCATATTCCGCCCGATGACGGCGAGGCGAGCATCGTCCATGGCGACTACCGGCCGGGCAATGTGATGTTCGCCCCCGACGGGCCGCAGGTGGTGGCGGTGCTGGATTGGGAGCTCTCGACCATCGGGCATCCGCTGGCGGACCTCGCCTTCAGCACCATCCCCTGGCGGAGCACGCCGGAGGAGTATGGCGGGATGCGAGGGCTCGACCTCGCCGGGCTCGGGATTCCGGCCGAGGAGGAGTATGTCGCGCATTACTATGCCTGCCGCCGAACGCCGGCGCCGCGGCTCGAGCCCTTCCACCGCGCCTTCGCCATGTTCCGCTTCGCCGTGATCTTCGAGGGGATCGCGGTGCGCGCGCGGACGGGCACGGCGGCCTCGGCGGATGCAGCGAAGGTCGGGGAGCTGTCGGTGGCCTTCGCGCGGCGGGGCCTCGAATGCATCGAGGGGTAGCGGCACCAGCAGGTGCCGCTATGTCGGCAATTGACAACCCGCCGATGTAGCTCGATCCGCCGCCGCCCGGCTTTGCCCGAAGCGGCCGGGCGGCGGGCGCCTCACATGCCGCCGATGTAGTTCGGTCCGCCGCCGCCCTCCGGCGTACGCCAGTCGATGTTCTGCGTCGGGTCCTTGATGTCGCAGGTTTTGCAGTGGACGCAGTTCTGCGCGTTGATGACGAGGCGTGCCCCGCCATCGCCTGCCTCGACATCGCCGCCGGGGCCGGTGGCCTCGGGGTCCGGCGTGCCCTTCAGCTCGCGCTCGGCATCGGGGCCGACGGCCTCGTAGACGGCGGCCGGGCAGTAGCGGCTCTCCGGGCTGCGGAACTGGTCCCAGTTCACGCCCTTCCAGCGGCCCGGGTCGCGGAGCTGGAGGTGGGCGGGCTGGTTCTCCTCATGGTTGGTGTTGGAGAGGAAGACCGAGGAGAGGCGGTCGAAGGTCAGCACGCCGTCCGGCTTCGGGTACTCGATGCGCTTCGCCTGGGAGGCGGGCTTCAGCGTCTCGTGGTCGGCATGGTGCGGCCAGGTCCAGGGCGCCTTGCCGCGGAAGACATAGGTGTCGAGCGCAGCGTTGGCGAGGCCGCCCCAGAAGCCGTACTTGGCGAAGCCGGGGCGGATGTTGCGGACGCCCTTCAGCTCCTCCCAGACCCAGCTCCGCTCGAGGGCGGCGGGGTAGGTGTCCAGCACGGGCGGGCGCTCCTCGCCGCCGATCGCCGCGGCGGCCGCCTCGGCGGCGAGCATGCCGGTCTTCATGCTGGTATGCGTGCCCTTGATCTTCGGCACGTTGAGGAAGCCGGCGCAGTCGCCGATCAGGGCGCCGCCGGGGAAGACCAGCTTCGGGATGGCCTGGAAGCCGCCCTCGTTCAGCGCGCGGGCGCCATAGGCGACGCGCTTGCCGCCCTCCAGCATCGCCCGGACCGTCGGATGGGTCTTGAAGCGCTGGAACTCGTCGAAGGGCGAGAGCCAGGGATTCGAGTAGTCGAGCCCGACGACGAAGCCGATCGAGACCAGGTTCTCGCCCAGCATGTAGAGCCAGGAGCCGCCATAGGTGTCCGAGGTCAGCGGCCAGCCCGTCGAGTGCCAGACGAGGCCGGGCTTGTGCTTCTCCTTCGGGATTTCCCAGAGCTCCTTGACCCCGAGCGCATAGGTCTGCGGCGCGACGCCCTGGCGCAGGTCGTAGCGCTCGACGAGTTGCTTGGTGAGCGAGCCGCGGCAGCCCTCGGCGAAGAGGGTGTAGCTGGCGCGCAGCTCCATCCCCGGCTCGTAGCCCGGGCCCTTGGTGCCGTCCTTCTGGATGCCCGCCACGCCGGCGACGACGCCCTTCACCTGCCCGTCCTCGATGATCGTCTCGGAAGCCGAGAAGCCAGGGTAGATCTCGACGCCGAGCGCCTCGGCCTTCGCGCCGAGCCAGCGGCAGACATTGCCGAGCGAGACGATGTAATTGCCGTGGTTGTTCATCTGCCGCGGCGTCGGCATCCTGATGGCGCGCGTCGCCGTCAGCAGCATGAAGCGGTCATCGGTCGCCGGCGTCGCCAGCGCCGGCGGGTCCTCGCGCCAGTCGGGCAGCAGCTCGTCGAGAGCCCGCGGCTCCAGCACGGCGCCGGAGAGGGTATGGGCGCCGATCTCGCTGCCCTTCTCGACCAGGCAGACCGTGGCATCGGGCGCGACCTGCTTGAGGCGGATCGCGGCGGCGAGGCCGGCGGGCCCGCCTCCCACGATCAGCACATCGAATTCCATCGCTTCGCGCTCTTCGGCCCCGGACATGCCTGGCTCCTCCTGGTTCGCCCCCGCATGTAGCGTCGCTTCGGGTTGCGCGGAACCCCGGGGGCAGGAATATAGGCCGTGAACGGGGGGCACGGATGGAGGCGGAGACACGGGACGCGCTGATCGCGGCGCTCCGGCTGCAGCTCGACTGGGGCGCCGACGAGGCGCTCGAGGCGGAGCCGCAGGACCACGCGGCACGGTCGCAGGCGCGGGCGGAGGCCATGCCGGAACGGGTGGAGGCGCCGCCGGCGCGGGCCCCGGCGCCCCTGCGGGCCCAGCCACAGCTGCTGCCGGCGAGCGCGGTCGGGACGCGGGCGCAGGAGCTGGCGGCCGGCGCCGGCAGCCTCGCCGCGCTGCGCGAGGCCATGGCGCAATTCGAGGACAGCCCGCTCCGCGAGACGGCCATGAACCTCGTCTTCGCCGATGGCGTGGCCGAGAGCGGGCTGATGCTCATCGGCGAGGCGCCCGGGGCGGATGAGGACCGGCTCGGGCGGCCCTTCGTCGGCGTCTCGGGCCAGCTGCTCGACCGGATGCTGGCCTCGGTCGGGCTCAGCCGGGAGCGGGACTTCTACATCACCAACATCCTGCCCTTCCGCCCGCCCGGCAACCGGACACCGACGGATGCCGAGATCGCGCTCTTCCTGCCCTTCATCCTGCGGCATGTCGAGCTGGCGCGGCCGCGGCATCTAGTGCTGCTCGGCGGGGTCGCCGCCAAGGCGCTGCTGCGCTCGAAGGAGGGGATAACCCGGCTCCGCGGACGTTGGCATCAAGTAACGGTTGGCGAGGGGCAAGCCTTGCCGGCGCTCGCCACGCTGCATCCTGCCTACTTGCTGCGAACGCCCTCGGCCAAGCGCGAGGCATGGAGCGATCTGCTGCTGCTGCGGCGGAGGATCGACGGCACCGATTAGATGCCAACGGGATTGTTATACATGCCCGGAGCCGCGGAATGGCGGGCATTTCACGCCGCGGTGGAAGCCGTCTCATGCTGACCCCGCAATTGAGGGGTTGCGCCTCGATGCTCGCGAACGCTAACGGAAACGGGCCATGCGCGCGATCAGACCCATGGCCCGCAGCCCCCTTCGCCCCCTGCTCCGCGGGGTCCTGCTGGGGGCGGCGCTGACGGCGGGGGCCACGGCCTCGGCCCAGGCGCAGAGGGTCACAGCCTCGACCGCCATTCCGGCCCCGCTCGGCCAGACTGCGATGATCCTGTCCCGCCCCGCCCCTGCCGGCGGGGTGGCCGGGCTGCCACAGGTGCTGGCCCCCTCCGAGGCCGCGCGGCTCCGGCGGATCTTCGAGGCACAGGCGGCGGGCGACCTGGCCGCGGCGGAGCGGGAGGCGGAGCGGCTCGCGGACCAACGGCTGCTCGGCCAGGTGCTCGCCGACCGCTGGCTGCGGCCGGCAGCGCGGCCGAGCCCGGCGGCGCTGCAATCCTGGCTGGCGCACTATCCCGACCATCCGGATGCGCTGCGCATCCACCAGCGCCTCGCCGGGCTGCTGCCGCGGGGGACGGCGCTGCCGGCCCCGCCGGACGCGGCGGAGGCGCTCTCGCCCGACCAGTCGCTGGCGCCGGAGGAGCGAGACGGCGCGGCCGTCACCCGCAACCCGGCGCTCGACCGGGCCGTGCGGGACCGGGCGCGGGAGGGGAATGCGGCGGCGGCGCTCGGCCTGATCGCGCGGACGCGCGGCCTGTCGCCGGCCTATGCGGCGCTGCTGCGGGCCGACCTCGCCATCGGCCTGTTCCGCGCCGGGCGGGACGAGGAGGCCTTCCGCATCGCCTCCGAGACGCTGCGCCAGTCCCCGGGCCGGGGCGAGAACGGCGTCGCCGCCTTCGCCGCCGGCCTCGCGGCCTGGGGGATGGAGCGCTACGATCTGGCGCTGCCCTATTTCGAGCGGGCGGCGCGGAGCGAGGCGGCGGCGCCGGCGCTTCGCTCGGCAGCCGCCTTCTGGACCGGCAGGGCGGCGGTGCGGGCGCGGCAGCCGCAGCTCTACGTCCCCTGGATGACGCAGGCGGCGCAGGAGCCGCGGACCTTCTATGGCCAGGTGGCGCGGCGGGCGCTCGGCCTGCCGAACAAATTCGCCTGGGAAGGCGAGCTGGCCGGCGAGGCGGAGACGGCGGCGCTGGCCGAGACGGCCGGCGGCTGGCGCGCGCTCGCCCTCCTGCAGATCGGCCAGGGGGAGCGGGCGGAGGCGGAGCTGCGGCAGCTCTGGGGCCAGGCGCGGAACAACCCGGCCCTGGTGCGGGCCATGCTCGCCGTCGCCTCGGCGGCGGGGATGAACGGGCTCGCCTCGCAGCTCGCGGCGGCGAGCCAGGGGGCAGATGGGCGGCCGCGCGACTTCGCCCGCTTCCCGCTGCCGCGCCTGCAGCCGCAGGGCGGGTTCCGGGTCGATCCCTCGCTGCTCTATGCGCTGGCCTTGCAGGAGAGCCGCTTCGATGCCGCGGCCGTCTCGCCCGCCGGGGCGCGGGGGCTGATGCAGCTGATGCCGGCGACGGCGAGCTACGTGGCGGGGGACCCGTCGCTCTCGGCGGAGAACCGCAACCGGCTGCATGATCCCGGCTTCTCGCTCGAGCTCGGGCAGCGCTACGTGCACTACCTGGCGCGGCAGGAGGGGGTGGAGGGCAACCTCATCCGGCTGCTGGCGGCCTATAATGCCGGGCCGGGCAACCTGCAGAAGTGGCTGCCGGCGAGCGGACACCGTGACGACCCGTTCCTCTTCATCGAGGCCATCCCGATCGACGAGACCCGGGCCTTCGTCCAACGCGTCATGGCCTATTCCTGGATCTATGCCAGCCGGCTTGGCCTGCCGGCGCCGAGCCTCGACCAGTTGGCGGCCGGCAGCGCCCCGCGATTCGCCGGGCCGGAGGAGGTGACGGCCATGCTGCGCCGGCGCCCGGCTGCGCTACGGTAGCGCCCGACGAGATACGGAGCGCCAGCCATGCCGATCGACGAGAGCCTGCCCTTCATCCCGGTAAACATCGCCGTCCTCACCGTCTCCGACACGCGGGACCTCGCCTCCGACCGCTCGGGCCAGACCCTGCAGGAACGGATCGAGGGGGCGGGGCACCGCTGCGTCGCCCGCGAGATCGTCCGCGACGAGGCGGATGCGATCGAGGCGGTGCTGCGGCGCTGGATCGCCGACCCCAGCATCGATTGCGGCATCACCACGGGCGGGACCGGCATCACCGGCCGCGACGTGACGCCGGAGGCCTTCAAGCGGGTGCTCGAGAAGGAGATCGAGGGCTTCGGCGAGCTGTTCCGCATGCTCAGCTACCGCAAGATCGGCACCAGCACGATGCAGAGCCGGGCGCTCGGCGGCGTGGCGGGGGGGACCTATCTCTTCGCCCTGCCCGGCTCGACTGGGGCCTGCAAGGATGCCTGGGACGACATTCTCCTGTTCCAGCTCGATGCCCGGCACCGGCCCTGCAACCTGGTGGAGCTGATGCCGCGGCTGAAGGAGCATATGCGGGCGGCCTAGCGCCTCGCCCCACCCGCTCGTGCGCTGTGCGCACGAACGGGTGGGATATGCGGGCCACCAGACGTCCTCCCTTGCTTTCGCAGCTGCGAAGGTGCATGTAGGTCGTACCGGCGGCGCTATGCTCCGGTGGTGCCCGGCCGCGTGAGCGGCCACCCTGTCCGGTTTCAGTCCGCGCGCGGCCTTCCAGGCTGGCTTTGCTGGGCGAAGCGGGACCCGGTCGAACTGCCGGCGCACAGGAAGCCATCTTCCGGATCGACCCAGCCACGCGGGGTCTCCACCTGAAACCCCGCGGCGACCCGTGACCGGGTCCGCGTCAGGCGCCGCGTGTCTGGGATAACTCATTTCGTGACAAGCTTCACCGAACTCGGCCTCGCCACGCCGCTCCTGCGCGCGCTCGACGAGGCCGGCTATACGACGCCGACGCCGATCCAGGCGCAGGCGATTCCGCTCGTGCTCGAGGGGCGCGACATCCTCGGCATCGCCCAGACCGGCACGGGCAAGACGGCGGCCTTCGCGCTGCCGATCCTGAACCAGCTCATCGCCAAGGGCGGCCGGCCGCCGCGCGGCGGCAGCCGCGTGCTGGTGCTCTCGCCGACGCGCGAGCTCGCCACCCAGATCGCCGACAGCTTCAAGAGCTATGGCGCGCATCTCGGCTTCAGCGTGACGACCGTCTTCGGCGGCGTGCCGCATGGCGGGCAGCGCCGGGCGCTGGCAACGGGCATCGACGTGCTAGTGGCCACACCTGGCCGGCTGCTCGACCACATGGCGGCCGGCACGGCGCGGCTCGACCGCGTCGAGGTGCTGGTGCTCGATGAGGCGGATCAGATGCTGGACAAGGGCTTCCTGCCCGCCATCCGCAAGCTGATCCCGGCCCTGCCCAAGGCGCGGCAGACCCTGTTCTTCTCCGCTACCATGCCGACCGAGATCGGCCGGCTGGCGGGCGACCTGCTGCGCGACCCGGCACGGGTCGAGGTGGCGCCGGTCGCCACCACGGCGGAGCGCGTGGCGCAGCGCGTCCTGCATGTCGAGACGGCGCGGAAGCGCCTGCTGCTGGCACGGCTGCTGAAGGGCGAGGGTGTCGGCCGCACGCTGGTCTTTGCCCGCACCAAGCACGGCGCCGACCGCGTGGTGAAGCAGCTGGCGCAGGACGGGCTCTCGGCCAATGCCATCCACGGCAACAAGAGCCAGGGCCAGCGCGAGCGGGCCCTGCAGGAGTTCCGCGAGGGCTCGGCGCCGATCCTGGTGGCGACGGATATCGCGGCACGCGGCATCGACGTCGATAACGTGACGCACGTGGTGCAGTACGACCTGCCGGACGTGCCGGAGAGCTACGTGCACCGCATCGGGCGGACGGCCCGGGCCGGCGCCTCGGGCGAGGCGGTGGCGCTCGTCGCGGCGGAGGAGCTGGACAAGCTCTGGGCCGTCGAGAAGCTGATCCGCACGCCGATCCCGGCCGAGGATCATCGGCAGGACCAGTCGAGCCCGGTGACGCGGCCGGTGCAGGCGGGGCGTCCGGCCGCGCGGCCGCAGAACCACCGGGGCGGCCAGGGGCGCGGGCGCGGCGGTGCGCCGCGGCCACAGGGCCAGCCGGGCGGGCAGCAGCAGCGGCCGGCGGGCAACGGCACCGCCAACCAGACGCGGCGACGGGCAATGCCGGCCACCATCGGCGAGCAGACCCGAAGCGACCGGCGCTGGCGGGATGGCGATTTCCGCGAAGGCGGCGGTGCGAAGCCGGGCAGCCGGACCCAGACCTGGCGCGTCGGCGGGGATGACTGACGCAGGCTCCGAGCGCCCAGGCGCACGGAACTCGCCCCGACTTGTCGTGCCGCTGGGCAAGCCCCGATCGGATGGCTCCATCTGACCGGGGCTTGCCCTAGTCTTCCTCGGCCGCATCCTCCGGCGCGAGGCGGCTCGGCAGCAGCTCGCCGCGCCGCTCCAGCAGCGGATGGGCGACGGCGGCGAGGTGGCCGCCGACGCGGCGCAGGTCCCGCACCGCGTCCAGCAACAGGCCGGCGGCGCCGCCACCTTCCGTGGCCGTGAGGGCGCCGGCCTCGGCCATGCGCCGGGCGGCGTCGCGCTCGGCGGCGCGCAGGCCCTCCTTGCCGCGGACCAGGCGGCGGGCGGCCTCGGCATCCTCCATCATGAAAACGGCGATCGCCAGGCGGAGCTGCTCCAGCAGCGCCGTGTGCAGCGACTCGATCTCCCGCGCCGGCCCGGGGCCGAGGGCGAGGCCGCGGCGCAGGCGCTTGGCCGCATGCCGCACCAGGTCCCGTTCCACCACATCGGCGGCGTGCTCGAGGGCAATGGCGAAGGCCTGGATCTCGCCGAGGCGGCGGCTTTCCTCGTCGCCGAGCGTCTCGCGCGGGATGCGGGCGAGGTAGGAATGCACCGCGCGGTGCAGCCGGTCGACCACGTCGTCCATGCGGATGATGGCGCGGGCGACCTCGCGGTCCTGGCCGCGGAAGGCGGCGGCGGAGCCGCGCAGCATCGCCTCCAACTGGTCGGCGATGCGCAGCACCTCCCGCGCCGCATTGGCCAGCGCGACGGAGGGGGTGGTGAGCGCGGCCTCGTCCAGGTAGCGCGGGGCGCCGGCATCGGCGCTGGCGTCCCGCTCCGGCAGCCACCGGCGCAGCAGCGCGGCGAGCGCCGGCACCAGCGGCAGGGCGAGCAGCCCGGTCGCCAGGTTGAAGGCGAGATGCGCATTCGCGACCAGCCGCGCCGGCGCCGGGTCGATCGCCTGGAGCCAGGCGGTGGCCTCCGGCAGGAGCAGCAGGCCGATGGCGCAGCCGATCAGCCGGTTCAGCAGGTTGCCGGCGGGGACGCGGAGGCGGGCCCGGTCCTCGCGGTCGCCGCCCGCTTCCAGCAGCGGGTTCAGCGCGCTGCCGAGATTGGCGCCGAGCACCATCGCCAGCGCCGCCGCCGGGCCGACCGCCCCGCTGCCGGCGAGGCCCGCGACGAAGAGCAGGCCGGCAATGCTCGAATGCGCCGCCCAGGCTATGGCGGCGGCGAGCAGCAGGTTGGGCAGGGGCTGGTCGGCGACGGCGGTGAGCAGGGCGCGAAGCGTCGGCGAGGCCTCGACCGGCGCCATGCTGCCGACCAGCTCGTGCAGCGCCAGCAGCATCAGCCCGAGGCCGATCGCCACCCGGCCGAGATCGCGCGTCCGCGCCCGGCTGCCGCGGCGGAAGGCGAGCACGCCGACCAGGACCAGCGCCGGGTAGGCGGCGGTGGCGTCGAAGGAGAGGAGCTGGACGATCAGCGCGGTGCCGAGATTGGCGCCGAGCATGGCCGCGAGCGCCGGGGCCAGCGCCACCGCACCCGAGGCGGCGAAGGAGCCGACCATCAGGGCGGTCGCCGTGCTGCTCTGCAGCGCCGCCGTCACCCCGAGCCCGGCGAGGAAGGCGCGGCCCAGCCCGCCGAGGGCGATGCCGAGCGCCTGGCGCAACCGGCTGCCGAAGGCGCGTTGCACGCCGCTCTGCACCATGTGCAGGCCCCAGAGCAGCAAGGCCGCCTCGCCCGCCAATTCCAGCAGCAGCCTTGCCTCGCCCATGCCGATGCGCCTTTCAGGAGGCGAGGTCGGCCGCGTGGATGAAGCGCACGCCGGCCGCAGCCAGCCTCGCCTTCGCTGCGGCCATGGTGTCCCCACCCTCGGGCAGGGGCAAGCCGATGCCGCGGCAGGCCTCCTCGATGACGCAGACGTGGTATCCGAGGCGAGCGGCGTCCTCGGCGGAGAAGGCGACGCAGTAATCCGTCGCCAGCCCGGCCAGGAAAAGGCGCCGGATGCCGCGGGCGCGTAGCCATCCGTCGAGGCCGGTGGCGGTGGTGCGGTCGTTCTCGAAGAAGGCGGAGTAGCTGTCGATGGCAGGGCGGAAGCCTTTGCGGACGATCAGCTCGATGCGGCGCTGGTCGAGGCCGGGGTGCAGCGCAGCCTCGGCGCTGCCCTGGATGGCGTGGTCGGGCCAGAGGGTCTGCCGGCCATAGGGCATGGTGATGCTGTCGCAGGGCGTTCGGCCGGGATGGCTGGAGGCAAAGGAGGAATGGCCGGGCGGGTGCCAGTCCTGGGTGGCGAAGGCGTGGTCGAAGGGGCCGGCGAGCAGGCGGTTGATGACCGGGACGACCTCATCGCCCCCGGCCACGGCGAGGGCGCCGCCCGGCATGAAGGCCGGCTGCACGTCGATGAGGCCGAGCATGTCGGTTTCGGTGGGCCGGATCGGCGTCATGATGGTTGTTCCTCCGAGGGCGGCTGCCTATGCTATCACCGTGATAGCAAGTTGGGTGGTACCATGCCACAGGTCCTGGTGCGCAGCCTGGAAGAGGAGACCATCGCGCGGCTGAAGGCCATGGCCGCCGCGCATGGGCGGAGCCTGGAGGCGGAGATGCGGGAGATCCTGCGCCGGGCGGCGCGGCCGACCAAGGAGGAACTGCTGGCCGAGGCCGATGCCATTCGCGCCCGTACCCGTCCGCTGCAGCCGGGCGAGCCGACCGTGGCCGAGATGATCCGCGAGGACCGCGACAACCGGTGACGATCATCGCCGACGCCTCGGTGATGCTGGCGATTTACCTTGAGGAGGCTGCGTCACCGGCGGCGAAGGCGGCGCTCGCCGGGCAGCCGGTGGTCGCGCCGCAGATGATCCTGGCGGAGATCGCCAACGGGCTCTGGCGGGCACACCGGACGCAGCGCCTCGGCGGGGCCGATGCGCGGCGCATCCTCGCCCGCGTGCCGAACTACTTCGATCGTCTGGTACCGACCGAGGATTTGGCGGCGGCGGCCCTCGACCTCGCCCTCCGCCGCGACCACCCGGCCTATGACTGCTTCTACGTCGCGCTCGCCATGCAGGAGGGCGCCCCGCTCGCCACCGCGGACCGGCGGCTGGCGGAGCGCTTTGCCGACGACGCGGCGATCCACCTGCTCCCCGGCTAATTCGGCAGGATCACGCCCTTGCCGGAAGTCTGGGCGTCGAAGAGCTTATAGGCCTCCTCTGCCTGGTCGAGCCGCCAGCGATGGGTGAAGAGCTTGTCGACCTCGATGCCGCGATCGGCGATGTAGCGGGCGCAGTCCGCCTGGCCGACGGTGGAAAAGGTCCAGGAGCCGATCAGCGTCACCTGCCGGCGGAGCATGTCCGGGCTGACATCCAACGTCACCTCGCCCCCCTCCCCAACATAGCAGGCCTTGCCCCAGGTGCGGATGCAGCGCACCGCCTGGGCCCGCGCCTGGGGCGAGGAGGAGGCGTCGAGCGAGAGATGGGCGCCGAGGCCATGCGTCGCCTCGCGAATGGCGCCGACCACGTCATTGGTCTCGACCGGGTTGATCAGCAGGTCGGCGCCGAACTCGCGGGCCCGGGCCAGGCGCTCCGGGCTGGTGTCGAGGGCGATGACGCGGGCGCCCATGGCCGAGGCGAGCTGCGTCGCGGACAGGCCGACCGGGCCCTGGCCGAAGACCGCGATCGTATGGTCGCCCTGCAGGCCGAGCCGTTGCAGCGCGCCCCAGGCCGTGCCGGTGCCGCAGGAGATGGCGGCGCCGGTCTCGAAGGACAGCTCCTCCGGCAGCGTTACCACCGTCCGCGCCGGGCAGACCATGTAATTGGCGTGCGCCCCGTGGCCGGTCGCGCCATAGACCTGGTCGACGCCGTCGTCGCAGAGCTGCATCCAGCCGGTCGAGCATTGCGGGCAGACGCCGCAGCCGACGTAGTGGTGCTGCATCACCCGCTGGCCGATGCGCGCCTGCTTCGGCGAGACGTTCTTGCCGACCGCGACCACCACGCCGCAGGGCTCATGCCCGCGGATGATCGGGCCGGAGAGGCCCTTGGTGAAGCCGAGCGAGGCGGAAGCACCGCCGGCAGGCGCTCGGTAGAATTTCAGGTCGCTGCCGCACATGCCGGAGGCCTTGATCTCCAGCACCACCTCGTCCGGCCCGGGCGTCGGGTCGGGGAAGTCCTGCAGGGCCAGCTGCCGGTCGCCAAGGAAGACCACACCCTTCATGCCGAACACCCTCCCAAGACGGGCTCTGCGGCCCGGGCCTGCATCATGCGGCGGGACCGGGACAAGGCCCAGGGGGGATCGAAACCCCCGGTGCCAGGGGCTAGATTGGCCGGAAAGGGAGCCCCGTCATGGATGCCATCACCCAGCCGCCCGTCATCCGCCTGCATCCGGGGGATGGCGTCGTCATCGCCCGCCAGGTGCTGCCGCCGGGGACGCCGGTCGCGCCGAACGTGGTCGCGGCGGCGCGCATCCCGGCCGGACACAAGGTGGCGGTGCGCTTCCACCAGAAGGGCGAGCCGGTGACGCGCTATGGCCAGATCATCGGCTTCACGACGGAGGCCGTCACGCCCGGGCAATGGGTGCACAGCCACAACCTCGCCATGGGCGACTTCGCCCGCGACTATGCCTGGGGCGTGGATGCCAGGCCGACCGACTACGTGGCCGAGCCGGCGACCTTCCAGGGCATCCGCCGGCCGGATGGGCGGGTGGCGACGCGCAACTACATCGGCATCCTGACCTCGGTGAACTGCTCGGCCCATGTGGCTGACCTCATCGCCCAGGCCTTCCGGCGCAACCCGCTGACCGGGGAGGACCCGCTGGCGGAGTGGCCGAATGTCGACGGGGTCGTCGCGCTGACCCACAAGACGGGCTGCGGCATGACCCAGGGCGAGCCGCTCAGCATCCTGCGCCGGACCTTAGGCGGCTTCGCGCGTCATGCGAATTTCAGCCATGTCATCGGCATCGGCCTCGGCTGCGAGGTGAACCAGATCGGCGGGCTGCTCGAGGAGCAGCGGCTGGCCGGGCGGCTGCGCAGCATGGACATCCAGGAGATGGGCGGCAGCCGGAAGACCGTGCAGGCGGGCATCGACTTCGTGCGCGAAGTCGTCGCCGAGGCCAACCGCGTGACGCGCGAGACGGTGCCGGCCGGCGAACTCTGCGTCGCGCTGCAATGCGGCGGCTCCGACGGCTATTCGGGCATCACGGCCAACCCGGCGCTCGGCGCGGCCTCCGACCTCGTGGTGCGGCATGGCGGCACGGTGATTCTCTCCGAGAGCCCGGAGACCTACGGCGCCGAGCATCTCTTCACCCGGCGCGCCGTCAGCCAGGAGGTCGGACAGAAGCTGGTCGAGGTGATGCACTGGTGGGAGGAGTACACGGCGCGGCTCGGGGCCGAGATGGATGCCAACCCCTCTCCCGGCAACAAGCTCGGCGGGCTGACCACCATCCTCGAGAAGTCGCTCGGCGCCATGGCGAAGGCGGGCTCGACCAATCTCGTCGACGTGGTCCGCTATGCGGAGCCGGTGACGCAGAAGGGCTTCGTCTTCATGGACACGCCGGGCTACGACCCGGTGGCGGCGACCGGCCAGGTGGCGGGGGGCGCGAACCTCCTGTGCTTCACCACCGGGCGCGGCAGCGTCTTCGGCTGCAAGCCGACGCCCTCCATCAAGCTCGCCACCAACACGCCGATGTACGAGCGGATGGTGGACGACATGGACATCAATTGCGGCACCATCGTCACCGGCGAGGAGACGGTGCAGCAGGTGGGCGAGCGCATCTTCCAGCACATGCTGCGGACGGCGAGCGGCAAGCGGACGAAGAGCGAGGCCTTCGATTTCGGAGGGGCGGAATTCGCGCCCTGGCCGATGGGTGCGACCATGTAGCCAGGTTTCGCCACATTCGAGCGGAGGGAAAGGGCCGGCGCAGACCGGCCCTTTTCATTGGCGCAGGGACAAGGCGTTAAGGATTCCAGCGTCTTGCCATGGGAATGTCGCGGATTGTTGGCGTGCCGGAAAGCCACACTTGCCATGCTTCCGCCGCAATCCTGCCCCAATTTGCTTGCGACCCTCACGGCGTTTTGTATATCCCATCCCGTACTGATTTCAGACGGGAGATTTCGCCTTGGCCGCTTCCCGCACCCCGACCGCCTCCCAAGGGGCCTTCCGGCGGACCTGGCGCATGGCCCGCGGCTGGTACGGCTCGGAAGAGCGGGGCGTGGCCTGGGCGCTGACGGCGGCAACCCTTCTTCTGACCCTGGCGCAGATCGGCACGCAGCTGCGCCTCAATCTCTGGCACCGCGACTTCTTCAACGCGCTGGAGCAGCGGCAGGCGGGGGCGAGCGGCGACCAGGTCTCGCTCTTCCTGCTGCTGGCGGGGCTGAGCATGGCGATCGCCGTCGCGCTGCTCTGGGCGCGGCAGATGCTGGCGCTGCGCTGGCGGCGCTGGCTGGTGCATCACCTGCAGGAGCGCTGGCTGGCGGATGCCTGCCACTACCGCATGGGGCTGATGCCGGATGCGGTGGACAACCCGGACCAGCGGATCAGCGAGAACACCCGCTGGGCCACCGCCATGGCGGTCGACCTGGCGACGGGGCTGCTGCAGGCGCTGCTGACCCTCGCCTCCTTCACCGGGGTGCTCTGGACGCTGTCGGACGCCGTGCGGCTCGGAGGCATGGAGGTGCCGGGGAGCCTGGTGCTGGTCGCCGGGCTCTATGCGCTGGCAGGCGGGGTGCTGACCTGGCTGATCGGGCGGCCGATGGTGGGCATCAACATCCGCCGCAACCATGCGGAATCCGACCATCGCTTCGCCCTGCTGCGGCTGCGCGAGAGCGCCGAGGCGGTGGCGCTGATCCGCGGCGGTGCGGACGAGGCGGCGGGGCTGCGCGGCAGCTTCGGGCGCGTCGTCGGCGTGATGCATCAGCTGCTGCGCTCGGAGCGGCAGCTGATGTGGCTCGGCTCGGGCTTCGGAATGGTGGCGGCGGTCATCCCGCTGCTGCTGGCGAGCCCGCAGTATTTTGCAGGCGCCCTGACGCTCGGCGCGCTGATGCAGATGGCGCAGGCCTTCACCGAGGTGGTGCGCGCCCTGTCCTGGTTCCAGGAAAGCTGGCCGCGGCTGGCCGACTGGCGCAGCCATGTGGAGCGCATCGTCGCGCTGGAGGACAGCCTCGACGCCGCGGAGGCGCTGGCGGCCGGGAGCGCCATCGAGATCGAGGAAGGCGGCGAGGTGCTGGCCTTCGAGGACCTCACGGTGCGCGGGCCGGAGGGGAATGTGCTGATCGCCGGCGCCTCGGCCGAGATCCGCGCCGGGGAGCGGGTGCTGATCCGCGGCGAGAGCGGCACAGGGAAGAGCACGCTGTTCCGCGCCGCCGCCGGGCTCTGGCCCTGGGGCGAGGGCGTGGTCCGGGCACCGGCGCGGGAGGCGATGATGATTCTGCCGCAGCGGCCCTACCTGCCGCTCGGGACGCTGCGCGAGGCGGTCTGCTACCCGGCGCCGGCCGGGCGCTTCGGCGATGCCGCGGTGCAGGCGGCGCTGATCCGCTGCGGGCTGCCGGCGCTCATCAACCGGCTCGACGAGCAGGGGCGGTGGGACCGTTCGCTCAGCCTCGGCCAGCAGCAGCGCATCGGCTTCGCCCGGCTGCTGCTGCACCGGCCGCGCTGGGTGCTGCTGGACGAGGCGACCTCGGCGCTCGACGATGCCGGGCAGGCGGCGCTGATGGGGCTCTTCGCCACCGACCTGGCCGAGGCGACGCTGGTCTCGATCGGCCACCGGCCGGGGCTTGCCGAGCACCATGACCGGGTGCTGCAGCTCGAGGCCGGGGCGGCCGGGGCGCGGCTCACGGCGCTGCGCCCGGCGGTGGTGCTGCCGGCGCTGGTGGTGGCGCCCTTCCGGTAGGCGCTACAACTCGACCTTGCCAGTATGCAGGCGGAGCCGGATATGGTCCGGCACCTCCTGCCCGGCATCGGTGAAGGCCTTGCGGAGCGCATTCATGCTCGGGCCGAAGATGCCGCTGCGGTTCTCGCTGCACCATTCGCGCGACTGGGCGGGCATCGCCAGGCTGCCCTGGAAGCGGGGCATGACCCAGCGGGCGAAGAGCTCGTAGCTCCGCAGCGTGTCCTCGCGGTTGGCCCATTCATGGGCGCGGAAGAGCACGGCGCCGGCGCCCCCCTCGGTGTATTCGAGCAGGCGCTCGATGCCCTTCGCCACCGTCTCCGGGCTGCCGACCAAGGTGGTGCCGGCCCTCAGCCCGTCACCGAGCGGGTCCTCGCTGCGCATGGGCGGGCGGCCGAGGGTCTCGCTGAAATAGGTGAGCGTCTCCAGCCGCTCGCCGCGGGCGACGTCGCGGAGGGCACGCTCATCCTCCTCCGCGCAGTGCATGTTGACCACCAGGCGCCAGCCGTCGCGCGGCATGGTCTTGCCATGCTTCGCCGCCTCGGCCTCGCCCTGGCGCCAGTGCTCGGCAAGCTTGGCATTGCCGCCTGGCAGGCCGGCGCCGAGCGAGAGCAGGCCGACGCCGTACTTGCCCGCGGTCAGCACGCCGGATGGGGTGGTGGCGCTGGCCACCGCGATCGGGAAGCAGGGATAGGTATAGGGGGCGAGGTGGAGGCGCGCCTGGTTCAGCTCGAACCAGTCGGTCTTCATCGTCACTGGCTCCTCGCAGGCGAGGAGCTGCATGATGGCGCCGAGGCTCTCATCCATCATCCGCCGCTGATCCTCGGCCCTGATGCCCATCATATAGGCATCCGAGACCAGGGCGCCGGGGCCGCAGCCGAGCATGGCGCGCCCGCGCGTCATGTGGTCGAGCTGGACGAAGCGTTGCGCAACCAGGAAGGGGTGGTGGTAGGGCAGCGAGGTGACGCCGGAGCCAAGCATGATGTGCTTCGTGCGCTCGGCCGCCGCGCCGATGAAGATCTCCGGCGAGGCGATGATCTCCCACCCGGCGGAATGGTGCTCGCCGATCCAGGCCTCGTCATAGCCGAGGGTGTCGAGCCACTGGATCAGCTCCAGGTCGCGGCCGAGGGCGAGGGTCGGGTTGTCGCCCACGCGGTGGAAGGGCGCGAGGAAGATGCCGAAGCGCAAGCCGCGATGGGCCATGGAGGTGCCTTTCTTCTCAGACGTCGAAGGAGGCTAAGGAACGCCCGGCGGGGCGGTCAACCGAGGTGCTAGGGCGTTTCCGTTCCCACCGGCTCACGGAAGCCGCTCCGGTTTATTGTTTTGCCGAGCGAATACCTCCGATCAGGTGTTTCCACCCGATCGGAGCTTGCTCTAGCGCGGCCGGTCGGCCACCCGCAGCGCCGCCGAGCCGCCGCCGACGCGGATGCGCGGGCCGCCATCGCTCAGCTTGCCGTCCTCGGCGACGCGGAAGACGGAGATGTCCTTCTCGATCATGTTGCCGACGAAGAGCATCCGCCCGTCCGGCGAGAAGGCCGCCCCCTGGGACCAGGTGCCGACCTGCGCCTCCGACACGACGGAGAGGCGTCCATTCTCGATGCGCAGGAGCTTCACCAGCCCGGGCCCGGCGAAGGGCGAGCCGGCCGGCTTGTTGGAGCCGTTCATCACCGTCACCGCGACGAGGCGCGGGTCGTGGCTGGCCTGTACGCCCTCCGGCGTCTGGCCGACGCTCACCGTGTCGACGATGCGGTAGGGCTCCCGCGTCAGCTCGATAAGGCTGACCGTGTCGGCATCGCCGCTGCCGCGGCCGATATTGGCGACGACCGCATGGCGGCCATCGGCGGTGACGGCGAGGCCGTAGGGACGGACGCCGGTGGTGATCTCGCGGTCGAGCTTCACCACCCGCTCGCCCTCGATCTGCAGGACATTGACCTGATGGTCGCCATAGCGGGTGACAAGCGCCCGCCGCCCGTCCGGGGTGAAGGCGACATGCGAGACCTCGGAGGAGACCGGGCCGATCTCGACCTTGCCGATCGGGGTCACCTGGCCGTTGGCGATGCGGAAGACGCCGACCGTCCCCTCCGCCCGGTTAGCGACGAGGGCCAGGGTGCCGGCGCGGTTGATGGACAGGCCGGCGGGGCCGGCGCCGGTCGGGACGGTCGCCACGACCCGGGGCGGTGTGGCGGCGAGGTCCACCACGGCCATGGTGTTGCCGGGGATGAGGCGCGCCGGGTCGGCCGGGTCGCGCTGCTGGTTGGCGGTGACCAGCGCCAGGCGCTCATCCGGCGTCAGGGCGACCGAGACGGGTGGGCCGACGACGCTGGCGGGGACCGGGATTTCGGCGCGGACCTGCGGCGTGCCGGAGGCGAGGTCGATCACCGTCAGCGTATCGGGCGGCGATTCGCGGAGGGTGCGGACCGCCCCGTTCTCGAGGGTCATCTTGTTGTCGTTGGCCGACAGCAGCAGCTGGGCCGAGGCCCCGCCGCTGCCGAGCCCGGTTGCGATGATGCCCGCCAGAAGCCAAGGGCGCATGCGTTCTTTCCTCCCTGGGCGCGAAGCCCCGGCGCCGAGTGTCCGATGCAGGCCGGCCCGACGCAAGCCGCGGGCGAGGCTTGTGCGGAGGCCGGTCAGGATGGAGATTGCGGCGGTGTCGGGGGTCGGGTCTGGAATGCCATTCATTATGCGTGCGGCGCTGCGCCGGATGCGGCTGGGGAACCCGGCGCTGCCCCATCCGCCGGCACGACCCCCGCAGCCCTACTGCTATCTCGGCGGGCACCGGGCGCTGGCGCTGACGCGCCGGGGGCACATGATCTATCTCGACACGCGCGACCACGGCCTGACCCCGCATATCGCCATCCATGGCAGCTGGGAGCTGGATGTCGAGGCGGTGCTCGGCCGGCTGCTGCGGCGCGGCGACCGCGTCGCCGAGGTCGGGGCGAATATGGGCTACCACACCCTGACGATGGCCGAGGCGGTCGGGCCGACCGGGCATGTCCACAGTTTCGAGGCGAACCCGGCGGTGCTGCCGCTGTTGCGGGCGACGATCGCGGTGAACGGGCTCGGCGAGCGGGTCACGCTGCATCCGGTGGCGGCCCTGGATACGGCGGGCGAGGTGGCCTTCAGCAGCGACCCGGACCATATCGGCAGCGGGCACCTCGCCATCGCGGCGGAAGCGCCGAACTACTCGCGGCGTGTGACCGTGCCGGCGGTGACGCTCGATGCGACGCTGGCGGAGTTGCCGTCCCTCGACCTGCTGCGCATGGATGCCGAAGGGTCGGAGCCGCAGGTGATGCGCGGGGCGGCGGCGCTGATCGGGCGCTCGCCGCGGCTGCGCATCGTCACCGAGTGGTCAGCGCCGATGATGGCCATGCGCTGCGACCTCGGCGCGCTGATTGCCTGGCTGGGTGGGGAGCTGGGCTTCGGCTTCTGGCGGGTGGCGAAGGATGGCGTGCTGAGGGAGGTGCCGGCGGCCAGCCTGCCCGCCCTTCCGCATGGCGAGCTGGTGATGATGCGCAATTGAGAAGGGCGGCAAGTTGCCCTGCCGCCCTCTCGGATCTCAACCCGCCTCGGCTTCCTCGGCCTCGGGGCGCTCCGGCTTCGGGCCGCTGTCGAGGCCCTTCGCCGCCAGGTCGCGGTCGACCAGCTCGATCACCGCCATGGTGGCCGCGTCGCCGTAGCGGATGCCGGCCTTCAGCACGCGGGTGTAGCCGCCGTTGCGGGCCCTGTAGCGCTCGGCGATGGTGGTGAAGAGCTTGTCCACCACCTTCTGGTCCATGATCTGCGCATAGGCCTGGCGGCGCGCATGCAGGCCGCCGCGCTTCCCGAGGGTGATGATGCGCTCCACATAGGGGCGCAGCTCCTTCGCCTTGGGCAGAGTGGTGGTGATCTGCTCGTGCTTGAGCAGGCTCGTCGCCATGTTGCGGAACATGGCGAGGCGATGGGTGGAGGTGACGCCGAGCTTCCGGCCGGCAATCCCGTGACGCATGGTATGGGCTTCCTAATCCGCCGGACTCAGAACGGCTCTTCGAGTTTCTTCGCCAGGTCCTCGATGTTCTCGGGCGGCCAGCCGGTGACGGTGAGGCCGAGCCCGAGGCCCATCGAGGCCAAGACTTCCTTGATCTCGTTCAGCGACTTGCGGCCGAAATTCGGCGTGCGCAGCATCTCCTGCTCGGTCTTCTGCACGAGGTCGCCGATATAGACGATGTTGTCGTTCTTCAGGCAATTCGCCGAACGGACGGAGAGCTCGAGCTCGTCCACCTTGCGAAGCAGGTTGCGGTTGAAGGGCAGGTCGTCCCGCTCCTCCTCCACCTTGCGCTCGCGCGGCTCGTCGAAATTGATGAAGAGCTGCAGCTGGTCCTGCAGGATGCGGGCGGCGAGCGCCACGGCATCCTCGGGGGCGACGGTGCCGTCAGTCTCGAGGGTCATGACCAGCTTGTCGTAGTCGGTCACCTGGCCGACGCGGGTCGGCTCGACCCGGTAGGCGACGCGGCGGACTGGTGAGTAGATGGCGTCGACCGGGATCAGGCCGATCGGCGCATCCTCGGGGCGGTTCATCGCCGCGGGGACATAGCCCTTGCCGGTGCCGACCGTCAGTTCCATCGAGAGGCGGGCGCCGTCGTCGAGGGTGCAGATGACGAGATCGGGATTGGCGATCTCGATATCGCCCGTGGTCTGGATCTGGCCGGCCGTCACCTCGCCTGGACCGGTCGCGGTGAGCGCCAGGCGCTTCGGCCCCTCGCCCTGCATCCGGATGGCGAGCTGCTTCACGTTCAGCACGATATCCGTGACGTCCTCGCGGACGCCCTGGATGCTGCTGAACTCATGCAGCACGCCGTCGATGCGGATCGCCGTGACGGCCGCCCCCTGGAGGGAGGACAGCAGCACGCGGCGGATCGCATTGCCGAGCGTCATGCCGAAGCCACGCTCCAGCGGCTCGGCCACGATGGTCGCGGTGCGCTCGGGGTCGGCGCCGACCTCGACGCCCAGCTTCTCGGGACGGATGAGCGACCGCCAGTTCCTCTCGATCACGAACAGTCTCCTAGGCCAGCCTCAGGCAACAGCGGATGCGCGTCTCAGACGCGGCGGCGCTTGCGCGGGCGGCAACCATTATGCGGGATGGGCGTCACGTCCCGGATGGCGGTGACGTAGAAGCCGACCGCCTGCAGGGCGCGGAGCGCCGATTCGCGGCCCGAGCCGGGGCCGCTCACCATGATCTCCAGCTGCTCCATCCCGTGCTCGCGGGCCTTCCGGCCGGCATCCTCGGCCGCGACCTGCGCCGCATAGGGGGTGGACTTCCGGCTGCCCTTGAAGCCCTGGCTGCCGGAGGAGGACCAGGCGATCGCGTTGCCCTGGGCATCCGTGATCGTCACGATGGTGTTGTTGAAGCTGGCGAGCACATGGGCCACGCCGGAAGAGATGTTCTTCCGTTCCTTCTTGCGCGGCGCGCGGGCGCCGCCACGGGGTTCGCGGGCCATCTTACTTCGTCACCTTCTTCTTGCCGGCGATGGCCACGGCCTTGCCCTTGCGCGTGCGGGCATTGGTGTGGGTGCGCTGGCCACGGACCGGCAGGCCCCGGCGATGGCGCAGGCCACGGTAGCAGGCCATGTCCATGAGCCGCTTGATGTTCATCGCGACTTCACGGCGGAGGTCGCCCTCCACGCGGTACTCACGGTCGATCAGCTCGCGGATGCGGAGGATTTCCTCGTCCGTCAGCTGGTTGACGCGACGGTCCTCCGGGATGCTGAGCTTCCCGCAGATCTCGGCCGCGTTTTTCGGGCCGATGCCGTAGATGTAGCGCAGCGAGATCTGCACGCGCTTGTTCGTGGGGATGTTCACTCCGGCGATGCGCGCCACTGCTCAACTCCTGGAGCCTGTCGCTCCTGCTCCCGCCGAAGTGGACAGCCCACCCACGACGATATGATCAACCCAAAATGCCAACGGCGAAACGCGGCCGGGAGTGCCCTGGACCTGAGCCCAGGGGCTACCTCTGACCGCGAGAGGCGCGGACTATACCGAGAGCCCCCCTGCCGTCAACCCTTCTCCCCGAGGATCGCCTCGATCTGCGCCGAGACCTCGTTCATCTCCGCCATGCCATCCACGACCCGCAGCACGCCCTGGGCGGCATAGTAAGGCAGGAGGGGGGCGGTCTGGCGGTGATAGGCTTCGAGCCGCGCCGCCACCAGTTCCGCCTTGTCGTCGGCGCGACGGGTGAATTCCGTGTTGCCGCAGACATCGCAGATGCCGGGCTTGGCGGTCGGCTTGAACTGGTCGTGGTAGCCCTCGCCGCATTTCGGGCAGGTGAACCGGCCCGAGATGCGGTCGACGAGCGCTACGTCATCCACTTGGAGCTCGATGACGTGATTGAGAGGCATGGCCTTCTCCTTCAGCATCAGGTCGAGCGCCTCCGCCTGGGGGACCGTGCGGGGGAAACCATCTAGGATGAAGCCCTGGGCGACATCCGGCTGGGCCACGCGGCTGGCCAGCATAGCGATGATGATGGCGTCGGGGACCAGCTCGCCCCGCTCCATGATCGCCTTGGCCTGCAGGCCGACCTCGCTGCCCGAACGGACTTCGGCGCGCAGCATGTCGCCGGTCGAGATCTGCTTCAGCCCGTGGCGGTCCTCCAGGCGCTTGGCCTGAGTCCCCTTCCCCGCTCCGGGCGGCCCCAGCAGGATCAGATTCATGGCGTTTCCCCCTCCCCCTGTCTCAGCGCGGCCGCGGTGCACCGCGGCCACCCAGCCGGGCCTTGCGGATGAGGCCTTCATACTGGTGCGCGAAGAGATGGGACTGCACCTGGGCCACGGTGTCCATCGTCACCGACACGATGATCAGCAGCGAGGTGCCGCCGAAATAGAAGGGGACGCCGTAATTGCTGATCAGCAGTTCGGGCAGGATGCAGATCAGGCAGAGATAGAGCGCGCCGATGGCCGTCAGCCGCGTCAGCACCCGGTCGAAGTAGTCGGCCGTGTGCTGGCCCGGGCGGATGCCGGGGACGAAGCCGCCATACTTCTTCAGGTTGTCAGCGGTCTCGACCGGGTTGAAGACCACGGCCGTGTAGAAGAAGGAGAAGAAGACGATCAGCGCCAGGTAGAGCGCCATGTAGAGCGGCTGGCCATGGGCGAGCGCGTTGGTAACGGTGCTGAGCCAGCCATCCCCCGCCGGATCGGTGGCGAAGCCCGCCACGGTTGCCGGCAGCAGCAGCAGCGAGGAGGCGAAGATGGGCGGGATAACGCCCGCGGTGTTCAGCTTCAGCGGCAGGTGGGTGTTCTCGCCGCCGAACATGCGGTTGCCGACCTGGCGCTTCGGGTACTGCACCGGAATGCGCCGCTGGGCCCGCTCGACGAAGACCACGAGCGCGATCACCCCGAGGGCGATGGCGATGAACAGGATGATGAAGATGGTCGACAGCGCGCCGGTGCGGCCGAGCTCCAGCAGCGAGACCAGGGCATGCGGCAGGTTGGCCACGATGCCGGCGAAGATGATCAGCGAGATGCCGTTGCCGACGCCACGCGCGGTGATCTGCTCGCCCAGCCACATCAGGAACATCGTCCCGCCGACCAGGGTGATGACGCAGGACAGGCGGAAGAAGAGGCCCGGATCGCCCACCGCTGGCCCGAAGCTGCCGCGCATGCTCTCGAGGCCGACGGCGATGCCATAGGCCTGGAAGATGGCGATCAGGACGGTGAGGTAGCGCGTGTACTGGTTCAGCTTCTTCCGGCCCGACTCGCCTTCCCTCTTCAGGGTCTCGAGCGCGGGAACGGCGGCCGTCATCAGCTGGATGATGATGCTCGCCGAGATATAGGGCATGATGTTCAGCGCGAAGACGGTCATGCGCCCGAGCGCGCCGCCCGTGAACATGTCGAACATGCCGAGGATCCCGCCGCCATGCTGGCGCAGGATCTCGCCCATCACCCCCGCATCGACGCCGGGGACCGGAATATAGGTGCCCAGCCGGTAGACCAGGAGCGCGCCCAGGGTGAACCAGAGGCGCCGCTTCAACTCGGTCGCCTTCGACAGCACCCCGAGGTTGAGATTGGCCGCAAGCTGCTCCGCTGCGGAGGCCATGGATCCTAAACCCTCCTCACGACAACGGCGCCGACAACCGGAGGGGAGCCCCCCGGCCGTGGCGCCGCAGCCACGAACCTGTACTTAGGTAGCGAGCGGCCCCGCGGGCCGCAAGCGTCACGCCTCCGCGGGGGCCTCTTCGGTGGCCGCGGGCGGGTTCAGCAGGGTGATCGTGCCACCTGCCGCCTGCACCGCCGCAACCGCACTGGCCGAGGCGCCGGAGACGGTGATGGTCACCGCCCGGCTCAACGTGCCATGGCCGAGCAGCCGGATGCCGACGAGCTTCGGGCCGGTGCGGACGATGCCGGCCGTGCGCAGCGCCGCCTCGTCGATCGGCTGGTCGCCCGGCAGCTTGCCCTCGGCGATCGCCTGCTCGAGGCGGCCGAGATTCAGCGGCGCATATTCCTTGCGAAAGATGTTGACGAAGCCCCGCTTGGGCAGACGGCGATAGATCGGCAGCTGGCCGCCTTCGAAGCCGTTCAGGGACACGCCCTCGCGCGCCTTCTGGCCCTTCACGCCCTTGCCGGAGGTCTTGCCCTTGCCGGAGCCGATGCCGCGGCCAAGCCGCTTCGACTTATAGCGCGCGCCTTCATTGTCGCGCAGCTCGTTCAGTTTCATGGGTCTTGCTCCCCGCTCAGCCTTCCACCTTGATCAGGTGGGCCACCTTGCGGATCATGCCGCGGACGGAGGGGGTGTCCTCCAGCTCCCGCGAACGGTGCATCTTGTTGAGGCCGAGGCCGATCAGCGTCTCGCGCTGGCCCGGCTTGCGCCCGATCGGCGACCCGGTCTGGGTCACCTTCACGGTCTTCTTCGTCTCAGACATTCGGAGCCTCCGCGGCCGAGGTCTCGGCCGGAGCCTGGTCCTTGCGCGGCCCGAGCAGGTCCGAGACCTTCTTGCCGCGCCGGGAGGCGACGGCACGCGGGCTCGTGCTGCGGGTCAGGGCCGAGAAGGTGGCCTTGATCATGTTGTGCGGGTTGGTCGAGCCGAGGCACTTCGCCACGACATCGCCCATGCCCAGCGTCTCGAAGATCGCGCGCATCGGGCCGCCGGCGATGATGCCGGTACCCGCCGGAGCCGCCCGAAGGATGACCCGGCCGGCACCGAACTCGCCGATGACGTCATGGTGCAGCGTCCGGCCCTCGCGCATCGGCACGCGGATCATGGTCCGCTTCGCCTGCTCGGTGGCCTTGCGGATCGCCTCCGGTACCTCGCGGGCCTTGCCGGCGCCCCAGCCGACGCGGCCCTTCTGGTCGCCCACCACGACGAGCGCGGCGAAGCTGAACCGGCGACCACCCTTTACCACCTTGGCAACTCGATTGATGGTGACGAGCTTGTCCTTCAGCTCGTCGCCGTCCTGGCGCTCCTGGCGGTTCTCGTTCTCGCGGCCACGGCCGCGGCCACGACGGCGATCGCCGCCCTCGCCGCCATGCTCGCCGCCGCCACCGCTATGGGGGGTACGTGCCATCTATGCGATCCTCAGAACGACAGCCCGCCCTCGCGGGCGGCGTCGGCCAGGGCCTTGACCCGGCCATGATACAGGTAAGGCCCGCGGTCGAAGACGACCTTGTCGACCCCGGCGGCACGAGCGCGCTCGGCCACCAGCTTGCCGACCTGGGTCGCGGCGTCCTTGTCGGCGCCGGTCTTCAGGGACTCGCGCATCGGCTTCTCGAGGGAAGACGCGGCGGCGAGGGTGCGGCCCTGGGCGTCGTCGATCACCTGGGCGTAGATGTGCTTGCCCGAGCGGAAGACGGAGAGCCGCGGACGGCCCCCGCTCTTGATCTTCAGCTGGTAGCGCAGGCGGGACCGCCGGCGCGTCTGCAGTGCGAGCTTGTCGGCCATCACTTCTTCTTACCCTCCTTCCGGAGGATCTGCTCATCGGTGTAGCGCACGCCCTTGCCCTTGTAGGGCTCGGGGCCACGCCAGGCGCGGATCTCGGCAGCAACCTGACCGACCTGGCGCTTGTCCGCCCCTTCCACCTTCACGGCGGTCGGGCGTTCGCAGGTGATCTTGATGCCCTCGGGGATCGGGTAGCGGACCTCGTGGCTGTAGCCGAGGTTCAGCACCAGATCCTTGCCCTGCACCGCGGCGCGGTAGCCGGTGCCGTTGATTTCCATCGACTTGGTGAAGCCGGTGGAAACGCCCGTCACCATGCTGTTGATCAGGCTGCGTGTGGTGCCCCACATGGTGCGGCTACGGCGGTCGTCCCGGCGCGGCTTCACCGCCACCTGGTTGTCCGCGATCTCCACATCAACTTCGTCCGTCAGGTCGAGCTTGAGCTCGCCATTCCGGCCCTTGGCCACCACGGTCCGGCCCTGCAGCGCCACCTGGACGCCGCTCGGGACCGGGACGGGATATTTGCCGACGCGCGACATGCTGTATCCCTCCCTTAGAACACGCGGCAGAGGACTTCACCGCCGACATTGGCGGTGCGGGCCTCGGTATCGCTCATCACGCCACGGGGCGTGGAGAGGATGGAGATGCCGAGCCCGTTGTAGAACTTCGGCAGATCCTTGATCTTCGAATAGACGCGCCGGCCGGGCTTGGAGACGCGGGCGATCTCCTTGATGGCGGGCTCGCCTTCAGAATACTTCAGCTCGATCTCGATGCGGCTGACACCGGGGCGTTCCTGCTCCACCCGCCAGGCGCGGATGTAGCCTTCACGCTTCAGCACGTCGAGCACATCGGTCCGCAGCCGGCTGGCCGGGGCGACGCAGCGCGTCTGCCGGGCCCGCTGGGCGTTGCGGATGCGGGTAAGCAGATCCCCGAGCGGATCGGACAGAGACATATCCCCGCTCCCTTACCAGCTGGCCTTGGTCACGCCGGGAAGCTGGCCGGTATTGGCGAGCTCCCGCAGCATGTTCCGGCTCAGCTTGAACTTGCGATAGTTGCCGCGCGGGCGGCCGGTCAGCTCGCAGCGCAGGCGCAC
The DNA here is from genome assembly GCF_059504005.1 of Belnapia sp. Taxonomy (NCBI): domain Bacteria; kingdom Pseudomonadati; phylum Pseudomonadota; class Alphaproteobacteria; order Acetobacterales; family Roseomonadaceae; genus Belnapia; species Belnapia sp. Next base: position 80,014 of record NZ_JCACHU010000083.1, read on the forward strand.
GCGCACCTTGGCGCCGTTGCGCGGCAGCTGGGCGAGCTTCAGGGTCGCATCGAACCGGTCCTCGACCGGCAGGGTGCGATCCATGACGATGCCCTTCAGCGCCGCGCGCTTGGCAGCATGCGTCGACGACAGCTTCGCCCGACGCTTGTTCTTCTCGACTGCCGAAGTCTTGGCCATACGGTTCTATCCTCCGGAACCTGCCCGGCGTGCCGGGCGGTTTTCCAAGATCAGTTCTGGAAGGGAAGCTGGAACGCCTTGAGCAGCGCCTTCGCTTCCTTGTCGGTCTTCGCCGTGGTGACGAACTGGATGTCCATGCCCCGGACCGTATCCACGCGATCGTAGTTGATCTCGGGGAAGACGATCTGCTCCTTCAGGCCCATGGCGAAGTTGCCACGGCCGTCGAAGCCCTTGGTGCCCGGAAGGCCACGGAAATCCCGAACGCGCGGCAGGGCGATGGTGACGAGCCGGTCGAGGAACTCGTACATCCGAGCCTTGCGCAGCGTCACCTTGCAGCCGATCTGCTGGCCTTCGCGGATCTTGAAGCCGGCGATCGCCTTCTTCGCCTTGGTCCGCACCGGCCGCTGGCCGGCAATGGCCGTCAGGTCGGCAACCGCGGCGTCGAGCTTCTTGCCATCGGCCGCGGCTTCGCCGACGCCCATGTTGATGACGATCTTCTCGAGCTTCGGCACTTCCATCGGATTCTTGTAGCCGAACTCCTCAACCAGGCGCTGCCGCACGACCTCGTTGTAGAAGGTCGCCAGGCGCGTGCGCTCGGCCGGCGAAGCGGCGGACTTGCCGGGCTTCGCCGCGACGGTCGTCACGGTGCGGCTACCTTCCTCGCGGGCGGCTTCCGGCTTCTTGGCATTGGCCGCGGCGCCCTTCTTGGCGCCGCCCTTCTTCGAATCGCTCATGCGTCAAGCACCTCGCCCGAAGGCCTTGCCACCCGCACCTTCTTGCCGTCCTCAAGCACGCGGAACCCAACGCGGGCCGGCTTGCCGGACTTCGGATCGAGGAGCGCCAGGTTCGAGAGGTGGATCGGCGCCTCTTTCTCCTGGATACCGCCGGGCTGGTTCATGCCCTGCGGCTTCTGGTGGCGCTTCACCACGTTCACGCCCTGCACGAGGGCGCGCTTCTCGGTCGGCATCACGGCGATGACCTCGCCGCGCTTGCCCTTGTCGCGGCCGGTCAGCACCTGGACCCGGTCGCCCTTCTTGATCTTCGCGGCCATGGTCAGAGGACCTCCGGCGCCAGCGAGATGATCTTCATGTACTTCCGCGCCCGCAGCTCGCGCACGACCGGTCCGAAGATACGGGTGCCGATCGGCTCGCCCTGCTTGTTGATCAGAACAGCGGCGTTGTTGTCGAAACGGATCGCCGTGCCGTCGATGCGGCGCACCGGGTAGGAGGTGCGGACGATGACGGCGCGATGCACCTCACCCTTCTTCACCTTGGCGCGCGGGATCGCCTCCTTCACGGAGACGACGATCACGTCGCCAACCGAGGCCGTCTTCCGCTTCGAGCCGCCGAGCACCTTGATGCACTGGACGCGGCGCGCACCGGAGTTGTCGGCGACGTCAAGATTTGCTTCGACGCCGATCATGCCGACACCGCCTCATTCGTAGCCACCAACGGATTGCCGTTGCGGAGAACCACCTGCCAGGCCTTCCGCTTCGACAGCGGCGGGCACTCCTCGATCTGCACGAGGTCGCCTTCCTTGCAGAGATTGGCCTCGTCATGAGCGGCGTACTTCTTCGAACGCCGGATGAACTTCTTATAGAGCGGATGCATCACGCGACGCTCGACAAGGACGGTGACCGTCTTGTCCATCTTGTCGCTGACCACCCGGCCCGTGAGGACGCGCTTCGGCATAGCCGCCGGTCTCCCCTTAAGCCCTGGGTTGAGAGGCTGCCGAGCGACGCCGCTCGGACAGGGCGAATTTGATGCGAGCGATGTCGCGCCGCACCAGCTTGATGCGGCCGGTCGCCTCGAGCTGCCCAGTGGCCCGCTGAAAGCGCAGGTTGAACTGCTCCTTCCGCAGGTCGAGGAGCTGCGTCTGCAGCTCGTCCGGGGTCTTGGCGCGGATATCCGCGATCTTGGTCATGGTCTTACGCCTCCGCCGCGCCGAGGCGCGACACGATCTTGGTCCGGATCGGCAGCTTGGCCGCACCGAGGGTCAACGCCTCGCGCGCCGTCTCGGTGGAGACGCCGTCGATCTCGAACATCATGCGGCCCGGCTTGATGCGGGCCACCCAGTATTCCGGCGCGCCCTTGCCGGAGCCCATGCGGACTTCAGCAGGCTTGGTCGAGACCGGCACATCCGGAAAGATCCGGATCCAGACGCGGCCCTGCCGCTTCATCGCGCGGGTAATGGCGCGACGGGCGGCCTCGATCTGCCGGGCGGTCACCCGCTCCGGCTCGAGCGCCTTCAGGCCGAACCCGCCGAAGCTCAGCGAGAACCCGCCCTTGGCGAGACCCTTGATGCGACCCTTATGGGCCTTGCGGAACTTGGTGCGCTTGGGCTGCAGCATATCACATCATCCCTCAGCGCTGCGGCGCCTGCTCGGCGGCGCGCTTGTCCTGCGCCATCGGGTCATGGGCCAGAATCTCACCCTTGAAAATCCAGACCTTCACGCCGCAGGTGCCATAGGTGGTCTTGGCGGTGGCGGTGCCGAAGTCGAGGTCGGCGCGCAACGTATGCAGCGGCACGCGGCCCTCGCGGTACCATTCCATCCGGGCAATCTCGGCGCCGCCGAGCCGGCCGGAGCAGTTGATGCGGATGCCGCCGGCGCCCAGCCGCATCGCCGACTGCACCGCGCGCTTCATGGCACGGCGGAAGGCGACGCGCCGCTCGAGCTGCTGCGCGATGCTCTCGGCGACCAGGGTCGCGTCGATCTCGGGCTTGCGGATCTCGACGATGTTCAGCGACACCTCGGCCCCGGCGAGCTTGGCCAGGTCCTTGCGCAGCACCTCGATATCGGCGCCCTTCTTGCCGATGACGACGCCCGGGCGGGCCGCATGGATGGTGACGCGGGGCTTCTTCGCCGGGCGCTCGATCACTACGCGACTGACTCCGGCGCCCTTGAGGCGCGTGCGCAGCGTGTCGCGCAGCTTCAGGTCCTCATGCAGCAGCCGGGAGTAGTCGGCATCCGCGAACCAGCGGCTGTCCCAGGTCCGGTTGATGCCGAGCCGAAAGCCGATCGGATTGACTTTGTGACCCATGTTACGCGGCCTCCTGCTGGGCCGGTGCCGCGGCCGGCTTCTCGGCGACCACGATCTTCAGATGGCTGAACCACTTCTCGACGCGCGCCGCGCGGCCGCGGCCGCGGGCGGAAAAGCGCTTCATCACCTGCGAGCGGCCGACCTCGGCGCGAGACACCACGAGCTGGTCGACATCCAGCTGGTGGTTGTTCTCGGCATTGGCAATGGCGCTCTCCAGCGTTTTCTTCACGGTTTGGGCAACGCGGCGCTTGCTGAAGGCGAGCGTCGCAATGGCGTCCTGCGCGCGCCGGCCGCGAATCAGGCCGGCGACCAGGTTGAGCTTGCGCGGGCTGACGCGGATGTTGCGCAGGATGGCCTGCGCCTCGGTCTCCGGGAGACCGCGTTCGTGCTTCGGCTTGCTCATCGGATCAGCCCCGCTTCGCCTTCTTGTCGGACGAATGCCCGGTGAAGGTCCGCGTCGGCGAGAACTCGCCGAATTTGTGCCCCACCATGTTCTCCGAGACCTGCACGGGAATGAACTTCTTCCCGTTGTAAACGCCGAAGGTGAGCCCGACGAACTGCGGCAGGATCGTGCTGCGGCGCGACCAGATCTTGATGATCTCGTTGCGCGTCGAAGCCCGGGCGGCCTCTGCCTTGTTGAGCAGGAAGCCGTCGACAAACGGCCCCTTCCATACGCTGCGCGGCATAGCCCTCAGCCCTTCGTCGCGGTGCGGCGGCGGACAATGAGCCGGTCCGTCCGCTTGTTGTTGCGCGTTTTCGCGCCCTTGGTCGGCTTGCCCCAGGGGGTGACCGGGTGACGGCCACCGCTGGTGCGGCCCTCGCCGCCACCATGCGGGTGGTCGACCGGGTTCATCACCACGCCGCGGTTATGCGGACGACGGCCCAGCCAGCGGGAGCGACCGGCCTTGCCGATCTGCTGGTTCGAGTTGTCCGGGTTGGACACCGCGCCGATCGTCGCCATGCACTCGGCGCGCACGGTGCGGACCTCGCCCGACATCAGCTTTACCTGCGCATAGCCGGCATCCTTGCCGACCAGCTGCACATAGGTGCCGGCCGACCGCGCGATCTTGCCGCCGGCACCCGGCTTCAGCTCGACATTGTGGACGATGGTCCCAACCGGGATGGAGCCCAGCGGCATCGCATTGCCCGGCTTGATGTCGGCACGCTCGGCGGAGACGACCTGGTCGCCCGCCTTCAGCCGCTGCGGCGCCAGGATATAGGCGAGTTCGCCGTCCTGGTACTTTACCAGCGCGATGAAGGCCGTGCGGTTCGGGTCATACTCCAGTCGCTCGACCGTCGCCGGCACCCCGAGCTTCGTCCGCCGCTTGAAGTCGACGATGCGGTAGCTCTGCTTGTGCCCGCCGCCCCGAAACCGGACGGTGGTGCGGCCGTGGTTGTTGCGGCCACCGGAGTGCGACTTGCCCTCGGTGAGCTGCTTGAGCGGCTTGCCCTTCCACAGCTCATCCCGCTTGATCAGGATGGTGCCGCGGAGGCTCGGCGTGACCGGATTGAAATTCTTGAGCGCCATGGCTTAGGCGAGCCCCGTCGTCAGATCGATCGTCTGGCCCTCGGCCAGGCGCACGATGGCCTTCTTCCAGTCCGAACGCTGGCCCGGCCGGTTGCGGAAGCGCTTCGTCTTGCCCTTCACCACGAGGGTGTTGACCGCGAGCACCTTCACGCCGAACAGCGTCTCGACCGAGGCCTTGATCTCCGGCTTCGTCGCTTCGAGCGACACCTTGAAGACGACCTGCCCCTTCTCGGTCAGCAGCGTCGCCTTCTCCGTCACCACCGGGGAGAGAATGGTCTGGTACATGCGCTCCCGCGAGAGGAGCGGCTTCTTCTCCTGGGCCTCGCTCATGCCAGCCGCTCCGTCAGCGCCGCAACGCCGGCGCGGGTCACCGCGAGGACGTCGTGGTTCAAGATGTCGTACACATTGGCACCGATCGTCGGCAGCACATGCATGTTCGGCAGGTTGCGGATGCCGCGGCCGAAGCCCTCATCCACCTGCGCGTCGACGACGAGCGCGCTGGACCAGCCGAGCGCCTTGAGCTGCTTCGCCAGCACCGAGGTCTTGGCCTCGCCGGCCGCGGCGGTGTCGAGCACCACCAGCTTGCCCTCAGCCGCCTTCTGGCTGAGCGCGCTGATGAGGCCGAGGCGCCGCACCTTCTTGTTCAGCGAATAGCCGTGGTCGCGGACGACCGGGCCATGCACCACGCCGCCGGTGCGGAACTGCGGCGCGCGCAGCGAGCCCTGGCGGGCATTGCCGGTGCCCTTCTGCCGATACGGCTTCTTGGTGGTGCCGGAGACTTCGCCCATCCCCTTCACCTTGTGGGTACCCGCCCGCCGCTTGGCGAGTTGCCAGTGAACGACCCGCGCCATGATATCGGCGCGTGGCTGCGCCGCGAACAGCGCCTCCGGCAGCTCGATCTCGCCTGCCGTGCCGTTATCCAGCGTGATGACCGGAACCTGCATCGTACTTGGTCCTTACGCCGCGGCCGTCGGGAAGGGAGCGTCGGCATGGCGAGCGCGCTTCACTGCGTCCCGCACCAGCACATAGCCACCCTTGGACCCGGGCACCGCGCCCTTGATCAGCAGCAGACCGCGGTCGAGATCGATACCAGCGACCTCGAGGTTCTGGGTGGTGATGCGCTCAACACCCAGATGACCTGCCATCTTCTTGTTCTTGAAGGTCTTACCCGGATCCTGCCGGTTGCCGGTCGAGCCATGCGAGCGATGGCTGATCGACACGCCGTGCGAGGCCTCGAGGCCAGCGAAGTTCCAGCGCTTCATCGCGCCCGCAAAGCCCTTGCCCTTCGAGACGCCGGTGACGTCGACGATCTGGCCCTTCACGAAATGCGCCGGGCCGAGCCGCGCACCGGGCTCGAGCGCCGCGTCGGCGCCCACCCGGAACTCGACGAGCTTCTTCGGCGCCTCGACACCGGCCTTCGCGAAATGGCCGCGATTGGCCTTGGTGACGTTCTTGGGCTTCGCGCGGCCGATGCCGAGCTGGACGGCATCGTAGCCGTCCTTCTCCGCGCTGCGGCGGGCAATGACGCGCACTTCGTCCAGGTGCAGAACGGTCACGGGGACCGTGCTGCCGTCGTCATTGAAGATCCGGGTCATGCCCAGCTTCTTGGCGATCAGGCCGGTGCGGCCGGTCTTGGCGGCCATGGCTATAGTCTCCCCTGGCCTTAGAGCTTGATCTCGACATCCACGCCCGCGGCGAGGTCGAGCTTCATCAGCGCGTCCACGGTCTGCGGGGTGGGGTCGACGATATCGAGCAGTCGGCGATGCGTGCGAATCTCGAACTGCTCCCGCGACTTCTTGTCGACATGCGGCGAGCGGTTGACGGTGAAACGCTCGATCTCCGTCGGCAGCGGAATCGGGCCGCGCACACGGGCGCCCGTCCGCTTCGCGGTATTCACGATCTCCCGCGTGCTGCCATCGAGCACGCGATGATCGAACGCCTTGAGGCGGATGCGGATATTCTGGCTGTCCATGGTGAGCGGACCGATCCTCGACTGAGCCTAAGGCTTACTTCACGATGCTCGCAACGACGCCGGCGCCGACGGTGCGGCCACCCTCGCGGATGGCGAAGCGCAGGCCCTGGTCCATGGCGATGGGCGCGATCAGCTCGACATCCATCGTCACGTTGTCGCCCGGCATCACCATCTCGACGCCTTCCGGCAGCTTCACGATCCCGGTCACGTCCGTGGTCCGGAAGTAGAACTGCGGCCGGTAGTTGGTGAAGAACGGCGTGTGGCGCCCGCCCTCCTCCTTGGTCAGGATGTAGGCCTCGGCCTTGAAGCCGGTATGCGGCGTGATCGAGCCGGGCTTGGCCAGAACCTGGCCGCGCTCCACGTCCTCGCGCTTGGTGCCGCGCAGCAGCGCGCCGATGTTGTCGCCCGCCTCGCCGCTGTCGAGCAGCTTGCGGAACATCTCGACGCCGGTCACCGTCGTCTTCACGGTGGCCTTCAGGCCGACGATCTCGACCTCCTCGCCGACCTTGACGATGCCGCGCTCGACCCGCCCCGTCACCACCGTGCCGCGGCCGGAGATCGAGAACACGTCCTCGATCGGCATCAGGAACGGCATGTCCTTCGGCCGCTCCGGCTGCGGGATGTAGCTGTCCACCGCCGCCATCAGCTCGAGCACCGCCTGCTTGCCGATCTCGGGCGTCTTGTCCTCGAGCGCGGCCACCGCCGAGCCCTTGATGATCGGGATGTCGTCGCCCGGGAACTGGTAGGAGGAGAGCAACTCGCGCACCTCCATCTCCACCAGCTCGACCAGGTCGGGATCCGCCAGGTCCATCTTGTTCAGGAACACCACCAGCGCAGGCACGCCCACCTGGCGCGCCAGCAGGATGTGCTCGCGCGTCTGCGGCATCGGGCCGTCGGCCGCCGAAACCACCAGGATCGCGCCGTCCATCTGCGCCGCGCCGGTGATCATGTTCTTCACGTAGTCGGCGTGACCCGGGCAGTCCACATGCGCGTAGTGCCGGTTGGCCGTCTCGTACTCGACATGCGCAGTCGAGATCGTGATGCCACGAGCCCGCTCCTCCGGCGCCTTGTCAATCTGGTCATACGCCGTGAACGTCGCGCCGCCCGTCTCCGCCAGAACCTTGGTGATCGCCGCCGTCAGCGACGTCTTGCCATGATCCACATGCCCGATCGTGCCAATGTTGCAGTGCGGCTTGTTCCGCTCAAACTTCGCCTTCGCCATCGTCGTCGTTCCTCGATCGGGTCCGGATTACCAGCGGTAATGGCTGAAGGCCTTGTTGGCCTCCGCCATCCGGTGCGTGTCTTCGCGCTTCTTGACGGCCGTGCCGCGGTTGTTCGCCGCGTCCATGAGCTCGCCGGAAAGGCGCTCCTCCATCGTGTTCTCGCCGCGCTTGCGGGCGGATTCGATCAGCCAGCGGATCGCCAGCGCCTGGCGGCGCTCCGGGCGAACCTCGACCGGCACCTGATAGGTCGCGCCGCCGACGCGGCGGCTGCGAACCTCGACGGCCGGCTTCACGTTGTCCATCGCTTCATGGAACATGCGCAGCGGGTCCCCATTGGGGCCGACGCGCCGCTTCAGCGTGTCCATGGCGGCGTAGACGATACGCTCGGCGGTGCTCTTCTTGCCGTCGTACATCAGCACGTTCATGAAACGGCTGAGGACGAGATCCCCGAACTTCGGGTCGGGCAGTACTTCGCGCTTCTGCGCGCTGTGGCGGCGAGACATGCCTCAGGCCTCTCCTACTTCGGCCGCTTCGCGCCGTACAGCGACCGACGCTGGCGACGTTTCGGCAGGCCCTGCGTATCCAGGACACCGCGGAGGATGTGGTAGCGGACGCCCGGAAGGTCCTTCACGCGGCCGCCGCGGATGAGCACCACGGAGTGCTCCTGCAGGTTGTGGCCCTCGCCCGGGATGTAGCTCACCACCTCATAGCCATTGGTCAGGCGCACCTTGGCCACCTTGCGAAGCGCCGAGTTCGGCTTCTTCGGCGTGGTCGTGTAGACGCGCGTGCACACGCCACGCTTCTGCGGGCAGCCCTGCAGCGCCGGAACCTTGTTCCGCTTCGCGTTCGGCTCGCGCCCCTGGGCGATGAGCTGGTTGATCGTCGGCATGACGCCCCTTCGTGTACCGTCCTGGGCCCCGCAGCCACGCAAAGCCAGAAGCCCGCACGGGCGGAGCCTATGGCTCGCCGGCGGGCGCCCTGACCGGCACCCGGCCTGAGCAACCTTAGAGGTCGCGGTGCCGGACGCGCAGCGTTGTGGACCAAAGTTCCTGGCTGTCCGGCGCCGCAGCGCCCGGCCTCGCCAAGGGCCGGCTACCTACGCGGTGCCGGGGGATGAGTCAAGCGAAGCGAAGCAATGAGAACGAAAAAGCCCGCCTAAAAGAAAGGGCCGGGCTCCCAAAGGAACCCGGCCCCGTATCGAAGTAGAGGTGGCCTATTCGGCGGCCTGACGTCCACCAGGCTCCGGCAGCGCCGGCTGGGCCGTGGGCAGGCGTCCACGGTCCCGCTGCGCCGCCAGGGCCCTCAGGCGGTTCATCACCGAGCCCGTGCCGGCCGGGATGAGCCGGCCGACGATGACGTTCTCCTTGAGGCCGGCTAGCACATCGACCTTGCCGGCCGTCGCCGCCTCCGTCAGCACCCGCGTCGTCTCCTGGAAGGAGGCCGCGGAGATGAAGCTGGTCGTCTGCAGCGAGGCCTTGGTGATGCCCTGGAGCACAGGCTCGGCCCGGGCGGGCCGCTCCTTGGCCTGGAGCCGCTTCTCGTTCTCCTGCTCGAACTCGATCCGGTCCACCTGCTCGCCGACCAGATAGGTCGTGTCGCCGGGCTCGAGGATCTCGACCTTCTGCAACATCTGCCGAACGATGACTTCGATGTGCTTGTCGTTGATCTTCACGCCCTGGAGTCGATAGACGTCCTGAATCTCATTTACCAGGTAGTTCGCCAGCGCCTCGACGCCCAGCACGCGCAGGATGTCATGCGGCACGCGCGGGCCGTCAACGAGCGGGTCGCCGGCCTTCACATAGTCGCCTTCCTGCACCGAGACGTGCTTGCCCTTCGGCACCAGGTACTCGCGGGGCACCGGGGCCTCGTCGCCCTGCTGCTCCGGCACCACAACGATGCGGCGCTTCGCCTTGTAGTCCTTGCCGAACTCCACGCGGCCGTCGATCTCGGAGATGATCGCGTGGTCTTTCGGCCGGCGGGCCTCGAAGAGCTCGGCGACGCGCGGCAGACCGCCGGTGATGTCGCGGGTCTTCGAGGATTCGCGTGGCAGCCGGGCCAGAACGTCACCCGCCTTCACCACGCCGCCATTCTCGACGTTCAGCACCGAGGCCGGCTGCAGGAAGTATTGCTGCATTCCATCCGCCGAGCGCAGCAGCAGCCGCGGCCGGAGATTGGCGTTGCGCGCCTTGTCGGCGGGCTCGCGCACCACCTTGGAGCTGAGGCCGGTCACCGGGTCGGTCTCCTCATAGAGGGTCACGCCCTCGATGAGGTCGGCGAATTCCAGCGTGCCTGCCCGCTCGGTGATGATCGGCAGGGTGAAGGGATCCCACTCGGCCAGCTTCTGGCCGCGCGTGACCGCCGCGCCCTCATCCGTCAGCAGCCTCGCGCCATAGGGCACGCGGTAGCGCGCGCGCTCCCGGCCCGCGGCGTCGCTGAGGACGATCTCGCAGTTCCGGCTCATCACCACCGGGGCGCCGGCGCTGTTGGCGACGACGTTGCGGTTGACGATCTTCACCGTGCCGTCGCCCGTGGCCTCCACCGCCGACTGCTCGGCGCCACGCTGCGCCGCGCCGCCGATATGGAAGGTGCGCATAGTCAGCTGCGTGCCCGGCTCGCCGATCGACTGCGCGGCGATGACGCCCACCGCCTCGCCGACATTGACCGGAGTGCCGCGCGCCAGGTCACGGCCATAGCAGTGACCGCAGACGCCGACGCCGGCATCGCAGGTGAGGACGGAGCGGATATACATCTCCTCCACGCCCGCCGCCTCGATGCGCTCGGCATCCGGCTCCTCGATCACCGTGTTCCGCGCCGCCAGCACCTCGCCCGTCGCCGGGTCGACCACGTCACGCTGGGTGAAGCGGCCGAGGATGCGCTCGGAGAGCGAGGAGATGACCTCGCCGCCGTCCATCACCGGCCGGACGGTGATGCCGCGCTCGGTCCCGCAATCATTCATGACGATAATGCAGTCCTGCGCTACATCCACCAGGCGGCGGGTGAGGTAGCCGGAGTTGGCGGTCTTCAGCGCCGTGTCCGCGAGGCCCTTCCGGGCGCCGTGGGTGGAGTTGAAGTACTCGAGGACCGTCAGCCCCTCCTTGAAGTTGGAGATGATCGGCTGCTCGATGATCTCGCCCGACGGCTTCGCCATCAGGCCGCGCATGCCGGCCAGCTGGCGCATCTGCGCCGGCGACCCGCGCGCACCGGAGTGGGACATCATCCACACGCTGTTGGTCGGCCGGCCGACCTCCTGGCGGGAAATCTCCTTCATCATGGCCTGCGCCACCTCCTCGGTGCAGCGCGACCAGGCATCGACGACCTTGTTGTAGCGCTCGCCCGCAGTGATGAGGCCGTCGAGATACTGCTGCTCGAACTCCTTCACCTCAGCCTTGGTCTTGCCGATCATCTCCGGCTTGCTGGCCGGGATCATCATGTCGTCCTTGCCGAAAGAGATGCCGGCCTTCGCCGCCTGGCGGAAGCCGATGCCCATTAGCCGGTCGGCGAAGATCACGCTCTCCTTCTGGCCGCAATGCCGGTAGACGGCATCGATGACGTCGGAGATCGACTTCTTCGTCAGCTGGCGGTTGATCAGGCTGAAGGGCAGCTGCGGGTGCAGCGGCAGCAGCTGGCCCATCATGACCCGGCCCGGCGTCGTCACCACCCGCTCCGTCACCACCTTGCCGTCGCGGTCCATCGCCTGGCGCCGCATGCGGATCTTGGTGTGGAGCTGGACGGCGCCGGCGGCCAGCGCCTGCTCGATCTCACCCATCGAGGCGAAGGCCGGGGCCTCCTTCTCGTCGGCGACGCGGAACTCCGGCGTCTCCAGGCTGAGATAGTAGAGGCCGAGGACGATGTCCTGGCTCGGCACGATGATCGGCTTGCCGTTGGCCGGGCTGAGGATGTTGTTGGTCGACATCATCAGCACGCGCGCTTCCAGCTGGGCTTCGAGGCTCAGCGGGACGTGCACGGCCATCTGGTCGCCGTCGAAGTCCGCGTTGAAGGCGGTGCAGACCAGCGGGTGCAGCTGGATCGCCTTGCCCTCGACGAGGACCGGCTCGAAGGCCTGGATGCCGAGGCGGTGCAGCGTCGGCGCCCGGTTCAACATGACCGGGTGCTCGCGGATGACCTCCTCGAGGATGTCCCACACCTCGGGACGCTCCTTCTCCACCATCCGCTTGGCGGCCTTGATGGTGGTAGCGTGGCCGTACTTCTCGAGCTTCGAATAGATGAAGGGCTTGAACAGCTCGAGCGCCATCTTCTTCGGCAGCCCGCACTGGTGCAGCTTCATCTCCGGCCCGACCACGATGACCGAACGGCCCGAGTAGTCGACGCGCTTGCCGAGCAGGTTCTGCCGGAACCGGCCTTGCTTGCCCTTCAGCATGTCGCTGAGCGACTTCAGCGGGCGCTTGTTGGCGCCGGTGATGGCGCGGCCGCGGCGACCGTTGTCGAACAGCGCGTCCACTGCCTCCTGCAGCATGCGCTTCTCGTTCCGGACGATGATGTCCGGGGCACGCAGCTCGATCAGGCGCTTCAGCCGGTTGTTCCGGTTGATGACGCGGCGGTACAGGTCGTTCAGGTCAGAGGTCGCGAAGCGACCGCCGTCCAGCGGCACCAGCGGGCGCAGCTCGGGCGGGATCACCGGCACGACGCCGAGGATCATCCAGTCGGGACGCGCGCCGCTCTCGGCGAAGGCCTCGATCAGCTTCAGGCGCTTCACCAGCTTCTTGCGCTTCGCCTCGGAGGTGGTCTCCTTCAGCTCGGCGCGCAGCCGGGTGGCCTCCTTGTCGCAGTCGATGCCGGAGAGCATCCCCTTCACCGCCTCGGCGCCGATGCCGACGGAGAAGGCGTCCTCGCCGAACTCGTCCATCTTCGCCTGGTACTGGTCCTCGTTCAGAAGCTGATGCAGTTTCAGATCGGTCAGGCCCGGCTCAAGGACGACATAGGACTCGAAGTAGAGGACCTTCTCCAGCTCCTTCAGCGACATGTCGACCATCAGGCCGACGCGGCTGGGCAGCGACTTCATGAACCAGATATGGGCGACAGGGCTGGCCAGCTCGATATGGCCCATGCGCTCGCGCCGGACCTTGGCCAGCGTCACTTCGACGCCGCACTTCTCGCAGATGATGCCGCGGAACTTCATCCGCTTGTACTTGCCGCAAAGGCACTCGTAGTCCTTGATCGGGCCGAAGATGCGGGCGCAGAACAACCCGTCCCGCTCCGGCTTGAAGGTGCGGTAGTTGATCGTCTCCGGCTTCTTGATCTCGCCATAGGACCAGGAGCGGATCTGCTCCGGCGAGGCGATCGAGATCTTGATCTGGTCGAAGGTCATTGCCTGGCCGGTTTGGCCCAGGATCTTCATAAGCTCGTTCATGCGGCCTTCCTTGTGGTCCAGCCCGCCGCCCCGCGCGCGTCGGGGCGGCTGTGTAGGAAAGATATGGGCGGCAGCCTCAGCTGCCGCGAGTCTCCAGGTCGACGTTGAGGCCGAGCGACTTCAGCTCCTTCACCAGGACGTTAAAGCTCTCCGGGATGCCGGCCTCGAAATTGTCCTGGTCGCGGACAATCGCCTCGTAGACCTTGGTGCGGCCGGAGACGTCGTCCGACTTCACCGTCAGCATCTCCTGCAGCGTATAGGCGGCGCCATAGGCCTCCAGCGCCCAGACCTCCATCTCGCCGAAGCGCTGGCCGCCGAACTGCGCCTTGCCGCCCAGCGGCTGCTGGGTGACGAGCGAGTAGGGACCGATGGACCGGGCGTGGATCTTGTCGTCGACGAGGTGGTGCAGCTTCAGCATGTAGATGATGCCGACCGTCACCTTCCGCTCGAAGATCTCGCCCGTGCGGCCATCGGTCAGCCAGACCTGGCCGGAGCTGTCGAGCCCGGCGCGGTCCAGCATGCCCTCGATATCCGCCATCCGCGCACCGTCGAAGACGGGCGTCGCAATGGGGATGCCCTTCTTCAGGTTATCGCAGAGCTCGATGAGCTGGTCGTCGCTCATCGGGGCGATGTCCCGCTCGAAGACCTCGTCGCCATAGGTCGCGCGGAGATGGGCCATGAGCTCATCCCGCATCGCCCCGGTGCGGCGATACTCCTCGACCAGATCGCCGACCTGACGCCCAAGATTGGCGCAGGCCCAGCCGAGATGGGTCTCGAGGATCTGCCCGACATTCATCCGCGACGGCACGCCGAGCGGATTCAGTACGAGGTCGGCCGTGGTGCCGTCCTCGAGGAAGGGCATGTCCTCGACCGGGACGACGCGCGAGACGACGCCCTTGTTGCCGTGCCGACCGGCCATCTTGTCGCCCGGCTGCAGCTTCCGCTTCACCGCGACGAAGACCTTGACCATCTTCATCACGCCGGGCGGCAGCTCGTCGCCGCGCTGCAGCTTCTCGACCTTGCTTTCGAACCGCTTCTGCAGCCGCTCGACGGCAGCGTCGAACTCCCGCTTCAGCGCCTCAATCTCGGCCATGGCCGCATCGTCCTGCACGCCGATCTGGCGCCAGGTGGCCTTCGCGAACTGGTCGAGTACCTCATCGGTGATGACCGTGCCCGCCTTGACGCCCCGGAAGCCGCCGGAGGCCTTCTTGTTCAGCAGGCGCTCGCGCAGCCGGCTGTGGAAGGACCGCTCCTGGATGGCCTTCTCGTCGTCGCGGTCCTTGGCGAGCCGCTCGATCTCGGCCCGCTCGATCGCCATGGCGCGCTCGTCCTTGTCGACGCCGCGGCGGCTGAACACGCGGACATCGACGATGGTGCCCGCCACGCCCGGCGGCAGCCGGAGCGAGGTGTCGCGCACGTCGGAGGCCTTCTCGCCGAAGATGGCGCGGAGCAGCTTCTCCTCCGGCGTCATCGGGCTCTCGCCCTTCGGCGTCACCTTGCCGACCAGGATGTCGCCCGGCTGCACCTCGGCGCCGATATAGACGATGCCGGCCTCGTCGAGGTTGCGCAGCGCCTCCTCACCCACATTCGGGATGTCGCGGGTGATCTCCTCCTGGCCCAGCTTGGTGTCGCGGGCCATGACCTCGAATTCCTCGATGTGGATCGAGGTGAAGACGTCGTCCTTGGCGATCCGCTCGCTGATGAGGATGCTGTCCTCGAAGTTATAGCCGTTCCAAGGCATGAAGGCGACGAGGACGTTACGCCCCAGCGCCAGCTCGCCCAGCTCCGTGCTCGGACCGTCGGCGATGATCTCGCCAGCACGCACGCCATCCCCCACCTTCACCAGCGGGCGCTGGTTGATGCAGGTGGACTGGTTGGAACGCTGGAACTTGCGCAGCCGGTAGATGTCGACGCCGCGGGTGGTGCCGTCATCGCCCGTCGCGCGCACCACGATGCGGGCGCCGTCGATGCTGTCCACCACGCCGTCGCGCCGGGCGACGATGGTCGCGCCCGAGTCCCGGGCGACCGCCGCCTCCATGCCGGTGCCGACCAGCGGCGCATCGGCGCGGACCAGCGGCACCGCCTGGCGCTGCATGTTCGAGCCCATGAGCGCGCGGTTGGCGTCGTCGTTCTCGAGAAACGGAATGAGCGCCGCCGCGACCGAGACGAGCTGCTTCGGCGAGACGTCGATGGCGGTGACCTCCTCCGGCTTCACCAGCCGGAAGTCGCCGCCCTGGCGCACGCTCACCAGCTCCGACTTGAACTCGCCGGTCTCGGCATCGACCTCGGCATCCGCCTGGGCGACGACCAGCCGCTCCTCCTCCATGGCGGAGAGGTAGCGCGGCTCGCCGACGATCTTGCCGTCCCGCACCAGGCGGTAGGGCGTCTCGATGAAGCCGTACTTGTTCACCTTGGCGAAGGTGGCGAGCGAGTTGATCAGGCCGATATTCGGGCCTTCCGGCGTCTCGATCGGGCAGATGCGGCCGTAATGCGTCGGATGCACGTCGCGCACCTCGAAGCCGGCGCGCTCACGGGTCAGGCCGCCCGGGCCGAGGGCCGAGAGGCGGCGCTTGTGCGTCACCTCGGAGAGCGGGTTGGTCTGGTCCATGAACTGGCTGAGCTGCGAGGAGCCGAAGAACTCCCGCACCGCCGCCGCGGCCGGCTTCGCATTGATCAGGTCGTGCGGCATGACGGTGTCGATATCGACCGACCCCATGCGCTCCTTGATCGCGCGCTCCATTCGCAGCAGGCCGACGCGGTACTGGTTCTCCATCAGCTCGCCGACCGAGCGCACCCGGCGGTTGCCGAGATTGTCGATGTCGTCGATCTGGCCGCGGCCGTCCTTCAGCTCCAGCAGGACGCGGATGGTGGCGATGATGTCCTGCTTGCGGAGCGTCCGGGTGGTGTCCGGCACCTCCTCGGCGGAGAAGCCGAGGCGCATGTTCATCTTCACCCGCCCGACCGAGGACAGGTCGTAGCGCTCGCCGTCGAAGAACAGGCCGCGGAACAGGGTCTCGGCGGTCTCCGGCGTCGGCGGCTCGCCCGGGCGCATGACCCGGTAGATGTCCATCAGCGCCTCGTCACGGTTGGCGTTCTTGTCCACCGTGAGGGTGTTGCGCATCCAGGGGCCGACCGACTGGTCGATGGCGAGCGTCGGCAGCCGGTCGAGGCCGGCCGCCTCGATCGCCGCCAGCTTCGGCTCGGTCAGCTCCTCGCCCGCCTCGGCCCAGATCTCGCCGGTGTTCATGTCGACGAGGTCCTCGGCGACGAAGCGGCCGAGCAGGTCGGCTCGGCCGACCAGCACCTCCGTCGTGCCGCCCTCGGCGATCTTGCGGGCGGCGCGCGGCGTCAGCTTCGCGTCCTTCTCCGCAACCACGGCGCCGGTCTTGGCGTCGATCAGCGGCTCCTGCAGCTTGATGCCGCGGAAGGCCTCCGGGTCGAAGGGGCGCGACCAGCCCTGGGCGCTGCGGGTGAAGGCGACCTGCTTGTAGAACTCGCCCAGGATCTCCTCGGCATCCATGCCGCGGATCTCGTTCGGCTCAAGGGCGCTGCCCTTCTCGGCGCGCAGCGCCTCGGTCCGGGCGGAATCCAGCGCAAGCAGCAGGGTCGAGGCCGGCAGCTTCCGCTTCCGGTCGATGCGGACATAGCAGATGTCCTTGGCGTCGAACTCGAAGTCGAGCCAGGAGCCGCGATAGGGGATGACGCGGGCGGCGAAGAGGTACTTGCCGCTGCTATGGGTCTTGCCCTTGTCGTGGTCGAAGAAGACGCCCGGGCTGCGATGCATCTGGGAGACGATGACGCGCTCGGTGCCGTTGATGATGAAGGTGCCGTTGTCCGTCATGAGCGGCATGTCGCCCATGTAGACATCCTGCTCCTTGATGTCGCGGACGGAACGAGAACCCGTGTCCTCATCCACGTCCCAGACGATGAGGCGGAGGCGCACCTTCAGCGGGGCGGCGAAGGTCAGCCCGCGCTGGATGCACTCCTCGACGTCGTACTTGGGCTCCTCAAGCTCGTACTGGACGAATTCCAGCCGGCCGCGGCCGGCGAAGTCGTCGATTGGGAAAACCGATTTGAAAACTTCCTGCAACCCGGTATGGGTGCGCGCGTCAGGGTTGACCTCCATCTGCAGGAAGGCCTCGTAGGAGGCGCGCTGCACATCGATGAGGTTCGGCATCGGCGCCACCTCGGGCAGCCGTCCGAAGCTCTTGCGGATGCGCTTGCGCCCGGTGAACGACTTGGTGATAGCGTTCATGCCTGTCCCGTATCCCTTTCGCCCGGGCCGCCGCCCGCCGCGTGCATTACCCGTACCCGCCTGCCGCGTTGCCCCACCGGGGAAAAACGGCAGCACGGGCGGCAACCCGAGAGGTTCCCGCCCGCACTTCCGAAGCTCTGGTCCTTCCCCCGGCGCCCTCGTTGCGAGCAAGGGCAGCCGGGATCAGGTCTGCTGCAAGGGGGACCTTACTTGACCTCGACGGTCGCCCCGTTCTCTTCCAGCACCTTCTTGATCTTGGCGGCCTCGTCCTTCGACGCAGCCTCCTTCACCACCTTCGGCGCGCCCTCGACCAGATCCTTGGCCTCCTTCAGGCCGAGACCGGTGATGGTGCGGATCTCCTTGATGATGTTGATCTTCTTGTCGCCGGCCGCGGTGAGGGTGACGGTGAACTCCGTCTGCTCTTCAGCCGGAGCCGCCGCAGCGCCACCGCCAGCGGCAGGCGCCGCCGCCACCGCAACCGGAGCCGCGGCGGAGACGCCCCACTTCTCCTCCAGCATCTTGGAGAGCTCGGCGGCTTCCAGGACGGTCAGGCTGGAGAGCTCATCGACCAGCTTTGCGAGATCGGCCATGTCTATGTACCCTTTGATCTAATGGCTTGGCTTGCCGTTTGCAACACCCCCACCGGCGGCAGGGGCTATCCCAATGGTCAGGCGGCTTCCGCCTCACCCTCGTCCTTCTTCGCGAAGGCGCTGAACACCCGCGCCAGCTGCGAGCCGGGGGCCTGAAGCACCCCGGCAATACGCGTTGCAGGGGTCTGGATCAGACCCAGCAGCTGCGCCCGCAGCGTCTCGAGCGAAGGCAGCTCGGACAGGGCCTTGATCCCATCGGGGTTCAAGGCCTGGGTCCCGAGTGCCCCGCCCAGGATGACGAACTTGTCGTTACCCTTGGCGAAATCCACGGCCGTCTTCGCCACCGCCACCGGGTCCGTCGACCACGCAAGCGCGGTCGGGCCCTTCAGCAGCGGCGAGACGGTCTGGAAGCGGGTGCCGTCGAGGGCGAGCATGGCCAGCCGGTTCTTCGCGACCTTGTACGTCGCGCCAGCCGCCCGCATGCGGCGCCGCAGCTCGCTCACATCCGCGACCGTCAGACCCTTGTTCTGGGCGACGAGCACGAAGGAGGTATCTGCGAACACCGCGGACAGCTGGGCGATGAACTCGCGCTTTTCCGTGCGGTCCATATCCCGTCTCCGTCGGTGGCCGGCGCCTGGTGGAGGGGCTCCGGCCGGTTCACGCGGGGGCCCATGGCGGAATGCCACGAGCCCCGACTCGACTGTCTGAGCGGGATTGCCAAGCCATCAGCGTCGCCGGGTCGTCCCGGCGTCGAAACGCTCCGCACCCCGTCTATCGCTGGCGGGGGATTGCCCCTTTAGGCCCCCGAGGGGGCACCCGCGGTCTCGGACAGGTTCGGGACGGCCGCGAGGCCGCCCCTGCGCGCCCGTCCCAGTGGACGGGCGAATTGGGATGTCAGGCCGTCGCGCTCAAGGTGGCGATGTCGACCTTCACGCCGGGGCCCATGGTCGAGGCCAGGGACACCTTCTTCACGTAGGTGCCCTTGGCGCCGGCCGGCCGGGCGCGCTGGATGGCTTCGACGAAGGCGCGGGCATTCTCGAGGAGCTTCTCCTCGTCGAAGCTCGCCTTGCCAATGCCGGCATGGACGATGCCCGCCTTCTCGGCCCGGAACTCCACCTGGCCGGCCTTGGCCGCCGTGACGGCGCCGCGGACATCCATGGTGACGGTGCCGAGGCGGGGGTTCGGCATCAGGCCGCGCGGACCGAGGATCTTACCGAGCCGGCCGACAAGGGCCATCATGTCCGGGGTGGCGATGCAGCGGTCGAACTCGATCCGGCCTTCCTGCACGGCGGCGGCGAGGTCGTCGGCGCCTACCACGTCGGCCCCGGCGGCCAGCGCCTCATCGGCCTTCGGGCCGCGGGCGAAGACGCCGACGCGGACGGTCTTGCCAGTGCCGTTCGGCAGGCCGACCACGCCGCGGACCATCTGGTCGGCGTGGCGCGGGTCGATGCCGAGGTTCATCGAGATCTCGATGGTCTCATCGAACTTCGCCTTGGCATTCGCCTTCACCAGGCCGATCGCCTGCTGCAGCGGCACGATGGCGTCGCGGTCGAAGGAGCCATAGATCGCCTTGAGGCGCTTGCCCTGCTTGGCCATCGGATCAGCCCTCCACCACGGTGAGGCCCATGGAGCGGGCCGAGCCCGCCAGCATGCGCACCGCCGCTTCCACGTCGTTGGCGTTCATGTCCTTCATCTTGGTCGCGGCGATCTCGCGCAGCTGGGTCTTGGTCACCCGGCCGACGGAGCCGCCCTTGCCCGGCGTCTGGCTGCCCTTGGTCACCGCCGCGGCGCGCAGCAGGAAATGGGTGTTCGGCGGGGTCTTGGTGATAAAGGAGAAGGTACGGTCAGAGAAGGCGGTGATGACCACCGGCGTCGGCGTGCCCGGCTCGAGGCCCTGGGTCGCCGCGTTGAACTCCTTCACGAACTGCATGATATTGAGGCCGCGCTGACCGAGCGCCGGGCCCACCGGCGGCGAGGGGTTCGCCTTGCCGGCCGGTATCTGCAACTTGATGTAGCCTGCGATCTTCTTCGCCATGATACGTCCCTGCGGTCAGGGAGCCGCGGTGCTCACGGCGCCGGCCGCCCTGATAGGGCGGCCGGACGCCTCCCGCGTCCCGATCTGAGTAGAGCGGGGGCGTATGGGCGGGTCGGTGGAGGGAGTCAAGCCCTAACTGGCTGGCCCCCTCCCCTTGGCGTTAGATGCGGTTCGCGGCGGAGCGCCGGGTCACCATGTTGTAGATGAAGAGAACGATGATGGCGCCGACCACGGCGCCGATGAAGCCGGCCCCCTCCCCGGCCCGGTACCAGCCGACAGCCTGGCCGAGATATGTTGCGACCACGGCGCCGACGATGCCGAGCAAGGTGGTGATGATGAAGCCGGACGGATCCCGGCCCGGATGCAGGAATTTGGCGACGAGGCCGGCGAGGAAACCGATGATAATTGTCCAGATGATGCCCATGGCCGGGAATCCTTGTTGGTGCGCGGCAATAAGCCGGAGCCGGGACCTTGGTTCCGTTTTACGTATACAATTTTGAACAACGTGTTGGGGGTTGGCCGCGTTCTCGCCGGCAGCAGCCAAAGGGAGATGTGGTCCATGAGCGAGAACCTGTTCGGACGTTCGGGCGGTGGCCTGGCGGGTGGGCTTTCGGGGGGGATGAAGGCAGCGGCGGTCGCGCTGCTCATCCAGCAGTTGATGAAACATTCGGGGAGCCAGGCGGCGCCGTCGTCCATGCCCCAAGGCGGCGGGCTTGGCGGCGGGCTCGGTGGCCTGCTCGGCGGCGGTCAGGCAGGTGGCGGGCTCGGTGGCATGCTGGGCGGCGGTCAGACGGGCGGCGGTGGGCTCGGTGGCCTGCTGGGCGGGCTGCTCGGCGGCGGAGCGGCAGGCGGCCTGCTCAGCGGCCTCGGCGGGTTGCTCGGCGGGCTGCGCACCCAGGGGTTCGAGCAGCATGTCGACAGCTGGGTGCAGCCCGGGCCGAACCAGCACCTCTCGCCCGACGAGCTGTCGCGCGTCTTCGACCCGCAGGATATCGACGCGGCGGCGCAGCACGCCGGCACCGACCGGGGCACGCTGATGAACGAGGTCAGCCGCGTCCTGCCCGAGATGGTGGACCGCATGACTCCGCATGGCCGCCTCCCCCAGCATGAGGGCGAGGTGGAGGGCGGCAGCGTGGGCGGCCTGCTGAACAGCATCTTCGGCGGCGGGCATAACCCCCAGCGCTGAGTCTGCCGAAGAAGCCGGGGAGGCAGCGCCTCCTCGGCGTCACCGCGCGGCGGCCGGCCCGATGAGCCGCTGCATCCGGGGGATCTCCTTCTCGAGCGCCCGCCCCAGCGCCGGCCCATCGACGCCGTCCCAGAGGATCGTCCCGGTGTTGTCGAAGAGCGCCTTCACCTCGCGGTCGCGCAACGCGCGATGCGTCGCCGCGGCGAGGCGGGCGAGGATGGCGGGCGGCGTCCGCGCCGGGAGGTAGAGGCCCGACCATCCCAGCAGCTCGGCGCCCGAGAGCCCGGCCTCCGCCAGAGTCGGCACCTCCGGGGCGATGGCAAGGCGCTCGCCGGCATTGACGGCCAGCGCCCGGAGCTTGCCGTCCCGCACATGCGGCAGGGCGCTCAGCGGGTAGTCGAACATCAGGTCGAGCCGGCCGGCGACGGTGTCGTTCAGCGCCTGGGCGAAGTTGGAATAGGGGATGAGCGTCAGCTCCACCCCCGCCGCCTGAGCGAAGAGCGCGCCGGCGGCATGCTGGCCGGAGCCGATGCTGGCGCCGTAGGTCACCCCGCCCGGGTTGCGCTCGCATGCTCGATCAGCGCCGGGATGCTGGCGAAGGGCTGCCGCAGGCCGGAGATGACGATATTGGCCGAGGCGCCGATGCCATGGACCGGGACGAAGTCCCGCCGCGCCTCGAAGCGCAGGCCCGGGATCAGCAGCGGCGCGATGGCGAAGGTGGCGAAATTGCCGAAGAAGAGGGTGTAGCCGTCAGGCGCCGCACGGGCGGCATATTCCGCGGCGACGGTGCCGCCGGCGCCCATGCGATTGTCGATGACGACGCTCTGGCCGAGGGCGGTGCCGAGCTTGAGGGCGATCAAGCGGGCGGCGACATCGAGCACGCTGCCTGGCCCGCCGGGGACGACCCAGGTGATGGTCCGGGCCGGGTATTCCTCCCCTGCCCTCGCCCAGGGCGCCGGCAGCGCCAGCGCGCCTCCGGCCAGCAGGACCCTTCGGGTGATCGCCATGCGCGCCCGCCTTTCCGCCGTTTCCCGCCGGGCTCTCTGGCCCGTGCGGCGGCAAGGCTGGCGCGATGCGCGCGGCTGCGTATACGGCGGCGTCAGGTCTTCTCGACCTGGGTGTATTCCAGCTCGACCGGGGTGGAACGGCCGAAGATGCTGACCGAGACCTTCACCCGGCCGCGCTCCTCGTCCACCTCCTCCACCGTGCCCATGAAGCTGGTAAAGGGACCGTCGGCGACGCGGACCTGCTCGCCCACCTCGAAGATCACGGCGGGCTTGCGCGGCTTCTCGACGCCTTCCTTCACCTGGTTGACGATGCGCTGGGCCTCGGCCTCGGTGATCGGGCTCGGCTTGTTCTTGTTGCCGAGGAAACCGGTGACCTTCGGCGTGTCCTTCACCAGGTGCCAGGCGTCGTCCGACATCTCCATCTTCACGAGCACATAGCCCGGGAAGAATTTCCGCTCGGAATTCACCTTCTGGCCGCGACGGACCTCAGTCACCTCCTCGGCGGGGACCAGAATCTCGTCGAACTGGTCGCCGAGGCCCTTCTGGGCGGCCTGCTCCTTGATCTGCTGGGCGATCTTCTTCTCGAAGCCCGAATAGACGTGCACCACGTACCAGCGCTTGGCCATCGCCTGCTGCTCCCTCACCCGATTCCGAAGAGGCCGCGCATCGCCAGGGCGATCAGCTGGTCGGCGACCAAGAAGAAGATGGCCGCCAGCGCCGACATCGCCAGCACGAGGCCGGTCGTGATCAGGGTTTCCTTGCGGCTCGGCCAGGTGACCTTCGCCACCTCCGTCCGCACGTCCCGGACATACTGCGCGGGATCCAGCTTGGCCAAGTCAGGGAACCTTCTGTGCTGCGGTTAACGCTTCGCGGGCGGCCGCCCACCCCCGCAGCATGGGGAGGGATGCCACCCTGGACAAGGCAGTAAGACCCGGGGGAGCCCGGGGCAGGTGGCAGGGGCGGAGGGTCTCGAACCCCCAACCTCCGGTTTTGGAGACCGGCGCTCTACCAATTGAGCTACGCCCCTTCACGCCGGGCGGAGCCGCGGCGCGAGGCGATGCCTATAAGTCAGCAGTGGCGGGCTGTCGAGGGGGAGAGGCAGCCCCCCCGAACGCAAGCGGGCCGCCCTGAGGCGGCCCGTCCGATAGCCCGACCCCGTAGGCCAGCCTACTTCACGATGCTCGCAACGACGCCGGCGCCGACGGTGCGGCCACCCTCGCGGATGGCGAAGCGCAGGCCCTGGTCCATGGCGATGGGCGCGATCAGCTCGACATCCATCGTCACGTTGTCGCCCGGCATCACCATCTCGACGCCTTCCGGCAGCTTCACGATCCCGGTCACGTCCGTGGTCCGGAAGTAGAACTGCGGCCGGTAGTTGGTGAAGAACGGCGTGTGGCGCCCGCCCTCCTCCTTGGTCAGGATGTAGGCCTCGGCCTTGAAGCCGGTATGCGGCGTGATCGAGCCGGGCTTGGCCAGAACCTGGCCGCGCTCCACGTCCTCGCGCTTGGTGCCGCGCAGCAGCGCGCCGATGTTGTCGCCCGCCTCGCCGCTGTCGAGCAGCTTGCGGAACATCTCGACGCCGGTCACCGTCGTCTTCACGGTGGCCTTCAGGCCGACGATCTCGACCTCCTCGCCGACCTTGACGATGCCGCGCTCGACCCGCCCCGTCACCACCGTGCCGCGGCCGGAGATCGAGAACACGTCCTCGATCGGCATCAGGAACGGCATGTCCTTCGGCCGCTCCGGCTGCGGGATGTAGCTGTCCACCGCCGCCATCAGCTCGAGCACCGCCTGCTTGCCGATCTCGGGCGTCTTGTCCTCGAGCGCGGCCACCGCCGAGCCCTTGATGATCGGGATGTCGTCGCCCGGGAACTGGTAGGAGGAGAGCAACTCGCGCACCTCCATCTCCACCAGCTCGACCAGGTCGGGATCCGCCAGGTCCATCTTGTTCAGGAACACCACCAGCGCAGGCACGCCCACCTGGCGCGCCAGCAGGATGTGCTCGCGCGTCTGCGGCATCGGGCCGTCGGCCGCCGAAACCACCAGGATCGCGCCGTCCATCTGCGCCGCGCCGGTGATCATGTTCTTCACGTAGTCGGCGTGACCCGGGCAGTCCACATGCGCGTAGTGCCGGTTGGCCGTCTCGTACTCGACATGCGCAGTCGAGATCGTGATGCCACGAGCCCGCTCCTCCGGCGCCTTGTCAATCTGGTCATACGCCGTGAACGTCGCGCCGCCCGTCTCCGCCAGAACCTTGGTGATCGCCGCCGTCAGCGACGTCTTGCCATGATCCACATGCCCGATCGTGCCAATGTTGCAGTGCGGCTTGTTCCGCTCAAACTTCGCCTTCGCCATTGCCCGGCTCCGCTATCCCGTACTGGTCGTGTCGCTTGCCCGAGGCCCGTCCGGCGGACAGGGGGCCGCCGCCTGATCACCCCCGCAAAACTGCGCGGGATATAGGCATAATTCTCGGCAATACCAGCCAGCACCCTTGCCGGCCGGCGCGGCTGGCCCTATCAGGAAGCGTGAGCGGGGTCAACGCCGGGCGGCGTAGCGGCCTCGTTCCGTATGCGGACGTAGCTCAGCTGGTAGAGCGTCAGATTTCCAATCTGAATGTCGCGAGTTCGAACCTCGTCGTCCGCTCCAGCTAGGGGCTCGGCCGCCCGAGCCAGTACCCCAGCGCCACCGCGCCGAGGCAGAGCAGCACCGACACCCCAATATTGGCCAGCGCCAGCTCCACCCGCCCCTTCTGGATCAGCTCCAGCGTCTGCAGGCTGAAGGAGGAGAAGGTGGTGAAGCCGCCGCAAAGCCCGACCATGACAAAGGCCCGGACCTCCGCCGGCACTGCCCAGCGCCCCTCCATCGTCAGCGCCCCGAACAGGCCGATGACGAAGGAGCCGAGGATGTTGATCAGCACCGTCGCCCAGGGGAAGACCGGGCCGAAGAGCGGGAAGGTCGCCAAGACGAGCCAGTAGCGGGCCAGGCCGCCGAGCGCGCTGCCGAGGACCACCCAGGCATAGGTCATCAGGCTCCTCCTCCCCCGCGACGGGGCTTGGCCAAGCTCGCGCTGCCGTAATATGGAAGCGCCTCCCCGGAGGAAAGCCTCGATGCCGCAATACCGCTCCCGCACCACGACCCATGGCCGCAACATGGCCGGCGCCCGGGGCCTCTGGCGCGCCACCGGCATGAAGGACGGGGATTTCGGCAAGCCTATCATTGCGGTGGTCAACAGCTTCACCCAGTTCGTCCCCGGCCATGTCCACCTGAAGGACCTGGGCCAGATGGTGGCGCGCGAGATCGAGGCGGCGGGCGGCGTCGCTAAGGAATTCAACACCATCGCGGTGGATGACGGCATCGCCATGGGGCATGACGGCATGCTCTACAGCCTGCCCTCGCGCGACCTGATCGCCGACAGCGTCGAGTACATGGTCAACGCGCATTGCGCCGATGCCATGGTCTGCATCTCCAACTGCGACAAGATCACCCCAGGCATGCTGATGGCGACCATGCGCCTCAACATCCCGACCATCTTCGTCTCCGGCGGGCCGATGGAGGCGGGCAAGGTGGTGCATCGGGGGCAGAAGCGCTCGGTCGACCTGATCGACGCCATGATCGTCGCCGCCAACCCCAATGTGACGGATGAAGAGGTGGCCGTCATCGAGCGCTCGGCCTGCCCGACCTGCGGCTCCTGCTCCGGCATGTTCACCGCCAATTCGATGAACTGCCTGACCGAGGCGCTGGGCTTGGCGCTGCCCGGCAACGGCACGATCGTGGCGACGCATGCCGACCGCCGCGAGCTCTTCCTCGAGGCCGGGCGGAAGATCGTCGAGATCACCCGGGCGCATTACGAGACGGAGGATTTCTCCGTCCTGCCGCGCAGCATCGCGGGCTTCGCCGCCTTCGAGAATGCGATGACCCTCGACATCGCCATGGGCGGCTCGACCAATACCGTGCTGCACCTGCTGGCGGCGGCGCATGAGGGCGGCGTCGACATCACCATGCGCGAGATCGACCGGCTCTCCCGCCGGGTGCCGGTGCTGTGCAAGGTGGCGCCCTCGGTCGCCAATGTGCATGTCGAGGACGTGCATCGGGCCGGCGGCATCATGGGCATCCTCGGCGAGCTGGACCGGGCGGGTCTGCTCGACACCTCCGTCAGCCGGGTCGACGCGCCGAGCCTCGCCGAGGCGCTGGCCCGCTGGGACGTGCAGCGCACCGCCGATGAGAAGGTCCGGCACTTCTACCAGGCGGCGCCGGGCGGCATCCCGACCACGGTCGCCTTCAGCCAGGACCAGCGCTGGGACAGCCTCGACACCGACCGCGCGGGCGGCGTCATCCGCGACAGGGCGCATGCCTTCTCGCATGATGGCGGGCTCGCGGTGCTCTACGGCAACCTCGCCGAGGAGGGCTGCATCGTGAAGACCGCGGGCGTCGATGCCAGCATCCTCAGCTTCGCCGGCCCGGCGCGGGTCTTCGAGAGCCAGGATGCAGCCGTCGAGGGCATCCTCGGCGGCGCGGTGCAGTCCGGCGACGTGGTGCTGGTGCGCTACGAGGGGCCGCGCGGGGGCCCGGGCATGCAGGAGATGCTCTACCCGACGAGCTACCTGAAGTCGAAGGGGCTCGGGAAGGCCTGCGCGCTGGTGACGGATGGGCGCTTCTCCGGCGGCTCCTCCGGCCTCTCGATCGGGCATCTCTCGCCGGAGGCGGCAGAGGGCGGGCTGGTCGGCTTGGTCGAGGATGGCGACCGGATCGAGATCGACATCCCGAACCGGCGCATCCACCTCGCCGTGCCGGATGCGGTGCTGGCGGAGCGCCGCGCGGCCATGGAGGCCAAGGGCGCCGAGGCCTGGCAGCCGGCCCGGCCGCGCAAGCGCCAGGTCTCGACCGCGCTGAAGGCCTATGCAGCCATGGTGACCAGCGCGGCGCGCGGCGCGGTGCGCGACCTCAAGGGCCTGCGGCGGGGCTAGAGCAAGCTCCGATCAGGTGGAAGCACCCGATCGGAGGTATTTGCTCGATCGAACAACAAGCTGGAGCGGGTTCCGTGAGCCTATGCGAACGGAACCCGCTCTGGATCCCGTCGCGGGCCAGGGTGCGAAGGCGCTCCGCGCCCAGCCTGTCGAAGCCGATGGCGGGCAGCAGGTCATTGGCAGCGGCGAGGTCGCGGCCATAGAGCGCCGAGAGCAGCGCGATCCCCGCCTCGTGCAACGGGGCGGGGCGCCCGGCGAGGCGGCCGAGCCGGGCCGTCGGCACCAGGCCGAAGGGCACATCCTCCAGCACCTAGTGCGTCTCGAGCGTCGCCGGGGCGAGGCTCCGGTCGCCGCGCGCCAGCATCGCCCGGGCCATCTCGGCGAGCTGCGCCTCGGGAATGTGGAAGGACAGGCGGAAATGCTGCCGCACCGCGGCGCCGAAGGCCTCGGCGATGGCCAACCGCTCCGTATCCAGCGTCTCGATCAGGCGGCGACTGCATCGGTGATGTTCTCGATCTGTGACCAGGCCTCGCCGCGCTCCATGCGGGTTGGGTTGCAGAGGGCGATCGTCATGTGGTTCGGCGGGTTGACGTTGCTGAGCGCGATGGCGATCAGGTCCCTCCGCGCGACGAGGCGGGGGGGCCGAACAGCGCGCCTCGCAGAGCGCCATCCCCTCCGCGATCCAGCCCGCCGGCAGCGCTGCCAGGTCGACCTTGGCGCGAAGCGTGTCGATGCGGAGGGCCTCCGGCCCGAGCCGCCGCCCGGTGATGACGGTGCGCCCCAGAGGATGATCGGCAGCCGCACCCCCGCTCGGCCAGGCGCCTTGCCAGATAGAGAACGGCGAAGGGGAGATGGCCGCTGAGGATCACCGGTCGGCCCTCGGCGAGATGCGGCAGCGCGGCATCCAGCACTGCCCTGTAGCAATGGGCCGGCAGGGCGAGCACCACCGCTTCGGCGCCGGCGACGGCGCGGGCGATGTCGGGCTCGAAGGCGAAGGCGAAGCGGCCCGCCAGGGCGCCGCTCACCTCCTGCACCGGCGGCGCCGTGCCGGACCGGGTCCAGAGCACCGGCGCATGGCCGTGCTCCGCCAGCAGGGCGGCCGCGCCGAGGCCGATGGCGCCGGTGCCGAGGATGGCGACGCGCATCTCCCTACCCGGCCGTGTAGCGGTTGGCCGGCATCGGCACGCCGAGATTCTCCCTGACCGTCGTGCCCTCGTATTCGGTGCGGAACATCCCGCGCCGGCGCAGCTCCGGCAGCACCAGCTCGACGAAATCATCGAGGCCGACCGGCAGCACCGGCGGGCAGATGTTGAACCCGTCCGCCGCGCCGGCCGCGACCCATTCCTCCATGTCGTCGACGATGCTCTCCGGCGTGCCGACCACGACGCGCCCGCCGAAGCCGGCGGCGATGCGGCTGTAGAGCTGGCGGATCGTGAGGTTCTCCCGCCGCGCCAGCTCGAGCGCCATCCGCGCCATGCTCCGGATGCGCGGGTCCTGCGGCTCCGGCACCGGCCCATCCGGGTCATACCCGCTGAGATCGCCCATCTGGCCGTAGAGGTAGGAGAGGCCGAGCTCCGGCGCGACGAGCTCGTTCAGCTGGTCGAGCTTCGCCTGGGCCTCGGCCTGGGTGCGGCCGATGAAGTAGGTGACGCCGGGCATCACCTTGAGGTCATCCCAGCCGCGGCCATGCCTGGCGAGGCGCCCCTTAAGGTTAGCGTAGTAGTCCCGCGCCGCCTCCAGCGTGTGGGAGGCGGAGTAGACGACATCGGCGCTGCGCGCGGCGATCTCGAGCCCCTGCTCCGAGGCGCCAGCCTGCACCAGGATCGGCCGTCCCTGCGGCGTGCGGGCGACGGTCAGCGGGCCGCGGACCTGGAAATGCTTGCCCTTGTGGTTCAGCACATGGAGCTTCGACTGGTCGAAGAAGATGCCGCTGGCCTTGTCGTGGACCAGCGCATCGCCCTCCCAGCTGTCCCAGAGCCCCTTTACCACCTCGACGAATTCGGCCGCGCGCTCGTAGCGCAGGTCGTATTCCATGTGCTGGTCGCGGTTGAAATTCCACGCTTCCGCCTCCGACCAGGAGGTGACGATGTTCCAGCCGGCGCGGCCGCCGCTCAGATGGTCGAGCGAGGCCCATTTGCGGGCGATGTGGAAGGGCTCGTTGTAGGTCGTGGAGGCGGTGGCGACGAGGCCGATGCGGCTGGTCAGCGCAGCCAGCGCCGAGAGCAGGGTCAGCGGCTCCAGCTCCGCCGTCTGGTGCGAGCGGCAGAGCGCGCCCGGCGGCTCGTCCCGCGTCCGCAGCCCGATCCCGTCGGCGAGGAAGAGCATGTCGAACTTCGCCGCCTCCGCCGTGCGGGCGATGCGGAGGAAGTGGCCCAGCTTCGAGGCGGCGCCGGGATCGGCTTCCGGATGGCGCCAGGCGGCGGCGTGGTAGCCGAGATAGCGCATCGAGAGGCCGAGCTTGATGGGCTTGCGGGTGCTCATGCGGATCCTGCGTCGCTGCCGGTGGGCATGATGCGCCAAGGGGCCCGCCACGCAAGCGCCGGGCGGGAGGCTTCCCGGAAGCCATTGCGGCCGGGCGCCGGTGGGAGGACAGTTTAGGCCAACGAGACTACGAGGAACGTCATGGCCATGAAACGCATGGTGCTGGAGCTCGGCCTGGGGACCGATATCCGCGGCGCCGACTACACCAAGGCCGCGGTCAGGGCGCTGCGCGACGCGCTCTGGCACAACTCCCTCACCATCACCCATGCGCTCGGCGTCCATGTGGACAGCATGGAGGTGGAGGTGCGGATCGGCGTGCCGAAGCCCGAGCAAGTGGACCATGCGGCGGTGCTCGCTGTGCTGCCGCATGGGACCGGCACGGTCACGGTGGTGGAAGGCGGGCTCGAGATCCCGAACGAGGCCGGCGCCGGCTCCACCGTCATGGCCCATGCAGCCGCCATCGTCCGGCTGGACCTGCCCGAATGAGCGCGCGGCGCGTGATCCTCGAGATGGGTGCGGGCAACGACCTGCATGGCGGGGACTACACCAAGGCGGCGCTGCGGGCAGTGCAGGATGCGCTGCACCATTCCTCCCTCACCATGCTGCGCTCGCTGAAGGTCGACCCGAAGACCATGCTGGTCGACGTCACCATCGGCGTGCAGCAGCCGGAGCGCGTCGATGCCGAGCGGGTGCGGGCCTCGCTGCCGCATGGCATCGTCACGGTGCAGGTGGTGAAGGGCGGCCTCGACGTGCCGGACGACGAGGGCAGTGACGTGGCCGTGATCGCCAGCGCTGCCATCGCCGTGCGGCTGGAACTGCCCTGACCGCTCGGTGCCATGCCGATACGTCATGCCTCCGCCGCGGTTACCGCCTGTACATCTGGGCCGCCTTTGAGTAGAAGCGCGCCATGCCCGCCTTTAAATCCGATAATTTCAATGACCGCCTGAGTGCCGCTGCCAAAGCCCGCCAGGCGCTGATGGACCGCTTCCGCAACCAGCCGAAGCCCGATGATCCGGCCGTCCAGGAGCGGCTGGCTCAGCAGAAGGCGATTGCCGAGGCCCGCGAGGCCCGCATCGCCGAGCGCAAGGCCGCGAAGGAGGCCGAGCTTGCCCGCCTCGCCGCCGAGGAGGCCGCCCGCCGCGCCGAGCAGGAGCGCCTCGCCGCCGAGGCCCGCCAGCGCGAGATCGAGGAGGCTGCCCGGCGCGCCGAGGAGGCCCGCGCGCTCGCCCTCGAGAATGCCGACCGTGAAACCCGCGCCCAGATCCTTGACAGCGAAAAGCGTGAGCGCGCCCTCGCCCTCGCCGCCGAGCAGAAGGCGGCGCGGGATGCCCGCTACGCCGCCCGCAAGGCCCGCAAGAAGTAGGCTCTATTCGGCTGCCGCCGCCGGCATCGCGCCGACGGAGAGGCGGAAGCCCTCATAGCCCTTCGCCGCGATCTCGGCGCATTTCTCCCGGTAGGTGCCGACGCCGCCGATATAGGGCATGAAGACCCGCGGCTTGCCCGGCACATTGGCGCCCATGTACCAGGACGCCGCCTGCGGGTAGAGCGTGCGGTCGGCGACCTCGTTCACATGCGCGACCCAGGCCTCCTCGGCCTCCGGCGTCGCCTCGATGGTCGTGAGGCCGCGGCCGCGCAGATGGGCGAGGCAGTCGCTCAGCCAGTCCACATGCTGCTCGATCGAGACGATCATGTTCGACAGCACCGATGGGCTGCCCGGGCCGGTAATCATGAACAGGTTGGGGAAGCCGGCCGTCATCAGGCCGAGATAGGTGCGCGGGCCCTCGGCCCATTTCTCGGCGAGGCCGAGGTCGCCGCGGCCGCGGATGTCGATGCGGGTGAGCGCGCCCGTCATCGCATCGAAGCCGGTGGCGAAGACCAGCGCGTCGCATTCGTACTCGGCGCCGCCAGCGCGGAGGCCGCGCGGGGTGATGGCCTCGATCGGCGCCGTGCGAACATCCACCAGCGTGACGTTCGGCCGGTTGAAGGTCTCGAAATACTCCGTGTCGACGCAGATGCGCTTGGTGCCGATCGGGTAGCCCTTCGGCGCCAGCAGCTCCGCCACCGCCGGGTCCTTGACGATGGCGCGGATCTTGCGGCGGACGAATTCGGAGGCCGTCTCGTTCGCCGCGCGGTTGGTGATGAGGTCGGAGAAGGCGCCCATGAAGGCGGTGCCGCCGCGGGCCCAGCGCGCCTCGTACTCCGCCTCGCGCTCCTCCGGCGTGACCTCGAGGGCCGACTTGTCGTTGAGACCATAGAGGATGCCGGTGCGCATCATCCGCGCCTTGGCCCGGTGGGCGTCGTAGTCCGACTTCCACCAGCGCTCGTACTCGTCATCCATGGGCGCGTTGCGCGAGGGGATGCTGAAATTGGGAGTCCGCTGGAAGACGGTGACATGCGCCGCCTGCCGCGCGATCACCGGGATGGCCTGGATGGCCGACGACCCGGTGCCGATGACGGCGACGCGCTTGCCGCTGAAATCGGCCCCCTCATGCGGCCAGTGGCCGGTATGGTAGGTGGCGCCGGCGAAGCTTTCGAGCCCCGCGATCTCCGGCAGCTTGGCGGTGGAGAGGCAGCCCGTCGCCATGACGCAGTACTGGGCGAGGTAGCGGTCGCCGCCATCGGTCTCGACGGTCCAGAGCCCCGTCGCCTCGTCATGGGCGGCGCGCGTCACCCGCGTTTCGAAGCGGATGTCCCGCCGCAGGTCGAGCCGCTCGGCGACATGGGCGGCGTAGCGCAGGATTTCTGGCTGGGAGGCGAAGCGCTCCGACCAGCGCCATTCCTGCTGGAGCTCCGGCAGGAAGGAGAAGGAGTACTGCATGCTCTCCACGTCGCAGCGCGCGCCGGGATAGCGGTTCCAGTACCAGGTGCCGCCGACATCGGCGCCCTGCTCCAGCACCACCGCCCGGATGCCGAGGCCCCGCATCCGATGCAGCATGTACATGCCGGCGAAGCCGGCGCCGACGATCACCGCATCGATCCTGGTCTCGGACATGCTTCCTCTCTCTGGGCCTGTCTCGGCGCTCTGCTTGATCCTTCCCCCAAGCCCGCCACACTCTGGCCCCGGACGTCAATGCCCGCCGACCGGAGAGAGCACCGATGCAGGAACAACCCCGTGCGCCCCTCCGCCTCCTCTCCACCCTGGCCGTGATGGGGCTGCTGCAGGAGCTGCTGCCGGGGCTGGAGGCCGAGCTCGGGCGGCCCATCGCCGCGGATTTCGCCCCGACCGCCGCCCTGCTACGCCGCATCGCGGACGGCGAGGCGCCCGACCTCGCCATCCTGACGGCGGAGGCGGTGGAGGCGCTGGCGGCGGAGGGCCGGCTCCTGCCCGGCAGCCGGCGGGACCTCTGCATCTCGCTCATCGGCATGGCGGTGCGCGCCGGGGCGCCGCGGCCCGACATCGCCACGTCCGAGGCCTGCCGAGCGGCGCTGCTTGGCGCCCGGTCCATCGTCTATTCACGGGCGGGGGCGAGCGGCATCTTCTTCGCCGGGCTGATCGAGCGGCTGGGCATCGCCGAGGCGGTCCGCGCCAAGGCAACCGTCATCCCGCAGGGGCTGACGGCCGAGCTGGCGGCGCGAGGCGAGGCGGAGGTCGCCATCCAGCAGGTGAGCGAGCTGATGGCGGTGCCCGGGGTGGATATCGTCGGGCCGCTGCCGGAGGCGCTCAACACCCGGGCGGTCTTCTCGGCCGGGCTGTTCACGGCCGAGGCGGGCGGGCTGCTGGACGCGATCGCCCGAGCGATGACGCCGGAGCGGCTGCGCGCCAAAGGCTTGCTGCCCGCCTAAAGCTCCGCCGCCAGGGCGCGGGCCGCCTCCACCACCAGCGCGACCACCGGCCCATCCGCCGCGACATTGAGCCGCCCGACCCGGCCGAAGACGGTGAGCGCCAGCCGGATGCGCCCGCCATCGGCCTCGAAGACCGGGGCGGAGACGGCGGCGAGCCCGCCATCCCCCTCATTCTCCACCGTGGCGAAGCCCCGGGCGCGCACCGCGGCCACCAGCCGGTCCAGCTCCGCCATCGAGGCGGGGGCGCAGGGGCGGGCGGTGGCGCGGTTCTGCGCCACCTCCCGCTCGGCGAGCGGCCGGGTCAGGCCGGGCTCGCCAAAGGCGCAGAAGACGAGGCCGGAAGCCGAATAGGTCATCGGGCAGACATGGCCGGGCGGGACATGGGCTGCCAGCGTGTGCCGGGCCTCGACCAAGCGCACATGGGTCGGCCCATGGGTGCCCCAGACGGCGGCGGCGGCGGTCTCGCCGGTGCGGGCGGCGATGGCCTCCAGCGCCCGCTCCGCCCGCTTCAGCGCGTCGGACCGGCCGAGCGCAGCCAGCCCGGCGCGCAGCATCAGCGGGCCGAGGTCGTAGCGGGAGCTCGTCGCATCCTGCTCGGCAAGGCCGGCCCGGGCCAGGCTGACCAGGTAGCGATGCGCCTTGGCCGAGGGCATGCCGGCGGCGCGGGCGAGGTCGGCGAGGCGCATCGGCCTGCCCGCCTCGGCCAGGATGCGCAGCAGCTGGCCGGCAACCTCGACCGAGTTCACCCCGCCGCGCAGATCCTCCGGCTCCGGGGTCGCCACCCGTTGAACAAAGGCCACTTGACGACTGCCTCCCCCGCTTTGCTACAACATTCATAGCGTATTACGTAATGCGTAGCAAGATCGTCGGCGAGGCTAGGTCGAGGGAGGGCGAGGATGGACGGCAGCACGGCCGGGCGGGTGGATTACCAAGCCCTCGTCTTTCCCTATGCGCGCTCGCCCGACCAGGACGCGCCGCGGCCGGTGCGCCACCCCGTCGTCATCGTCGGCGCCGGGCCGGTCGGCCTCGCCGCGGCCATCGACCTGGCGCAGCAGGGCATCCGCGTCGTGCTGCTCGATGACGACGACCGCCTATCCAACGGCTCGCGCGCCATCTGCTTCGCCAAGCGGACGCTCGAGATCTTCGACCGGCTAGGCTGCGGCGAGCGCATGGTCGGCCAGGGGGTCACCTGGAACCTGGGCAAGGTCTTCTTCCGCGAGGAGCCGGTCTACAGCTTCGACCTGCTGCCGGAGGCGGGCCACCGGCGCCCGGCCTTCATCAACCTGCAGCAATACTATGTCGAAGGCTTCCTGCTCGAGCGGGCGCGGGCGCTGCCGCTGATCGACCTGCGCTGGCGGAACCGGGTGGCGGGGCTGGAGCCGCAGGCCGATGGCGTGCTGCTCGAGATCGAGACGCCAGAGGGTAATTACCAACTGCAGGCCGACTGGCTGGTCGCCGCGGACGGCGCGCGGAGCCCGATCCGCAAGGCTATGGGCCTCGAGAGCAAGGGCCAGACCTTCCGCGACCGCTTCCTGATCGCCGATGTGCGGATGGACGCCCCCTTCCCCGCCGAGCGCTGGTTCTGGTTCGACCCGCCCTTCCACCCCAACCAGTCCGTGCTGCTGCACCAGCAGCCGGACGGCGTCTGGCGCATCGACTTCCAGCTCGGCTGGGATGCCGACCCGGTTGCGGAGCGCCAGCCGGAGCGGGTGATCCCCCGCGTGCAGGCGCTGCTCGGGCCGCAGGCGCGGTTCGAGCTGGAATGGGTCAGCGTCTACACCTTCTCCTGCCTCAGGATGGAGCGCTTCCGCCACGGCCGCGTGCTCTTCGCCGGCGACAGCGCGCATGGCGTCTCGCCCTTTGGCGCGCGCGGCGCCAATAGCGGCGTGCAGGATGCGGAGAACCTGGCCTGGAAGCTCGGGCTGGTGGCGGCGGGCCGGGCGCCGGAGGGCCTGCTCGACAGCTACGATGCCGAGCGGGTCCAGGCGGCGGACGAGAACATCCTCAACTCCACCCGCAGCACCGACTTCATCACCCCGAAGAACGAGGCGAGCCGCGCCTTCCGCGACGCCACGCTGGAGCTCGCGCGCGACTGCGCCTTCGCCCGGCGGCTGGTGAATAGCGGGCGGCTCTCCCTGCCCAGCACCTACCGGGCCTCGCCGCTGAACACGCCCGATACGGATGCCTTCGACGGGCCCATGCAGCCGGGCGCCCCGGCCGCCGATGCGCCGGTGCGGGTCGGGGGCGAGGCGGCATGGTTCCTGGCGCAGCTCGAGCATGGCGGCTTCACCGGCCTTTGGTTCGGCGAGGGCGAGGCGCCGCCGCTGCCCGCCACGGGCGGCCTCCCGCTGCGGCTGCTCCAGGTCGTCCCGGCCGGCGCCGCCCCGGCCGGTACGGTCGTGATCGAGGATGCGGAGGGGCTACTCGCCCGGCGCTACGATGCGCGGCCCGGCACCGTCTACCTGCTGCGGCCGGATCAGCATGTCGCCGCTCGCTGGCGCCGCTTCGAGCCCGCGCTGGTACAGGCGGCCCTGGCTCGCGCCACCGGCCAGGGCTGAGGAGGAGCGCCATGCTGAACACCGAGCTCAACCTCGCCGCGCCGGACGATGTCTACGAGGCGCTGGTCGCGCTCCACCGCGACCTGACGCCGGAGCAGAGCCGCCTCGTCAATGCCAAGCTGATCCTGCTGCTGGCGAACCATGTGGGCGATGCCGCCGTTCTGCGCCAGGCCATGGCGAAGGCCCGCGAGGGCATCACCCCGGCCGGGCAGGACAGCACCCTCAAGGCCACCGCCTGAACCCGATCGAGAGGACGAGACCCCATGTCAGGCTTCGCCAGCACCAAGGACCTCGCCGACAAGAACGTCTCCTTCGAGGAGCTCGGCCCCGGCCTCTATGGCTGGACGGCGGAGGGCGACCCCAATTCCGGCATCGTCATCGGCGATGATGGCGTCCTCGTCGTCGATGCCCAGGCGACGCCGGCCATGGCGCGCGACGTCATCGCCCGCATCCGCCAGGTGACGGACAAGCCCGTCCGCCATGTGGTGCTGAGCCATTACCACGCCGTCCGCGTGCTCGGCGCCTCGGGCTATGAGGGGGCGGAGATCATCGCCTCCGACGTGACGCGGGACCTGATCGTCGAGCGCGGCCAGCAGGACATGGACAGCGAGATCGGCCGCTTCCCGCGCCTGTTCCGCGGCAAGGAGAGCATCCCTGGCCTCACCTGGCCGCATGTCGTCTTCCACAAGCGGATGACGCTGTGGATGGGCCAGCGCGAGGTGCAGATCATCCATATCGGCCGCAGCCACACGGCCGGCGACACCGTGGTCTGGCTGCCGAAGGAGCGGGTGCTCTTCGCCGGCGACACCGTCGAGTTCGGCGCGACGCCCTATTGCGGCGACGCGCATTTCACCGACTGGCCGGCGACGCTCGCCGCGGTGCGGGCGCTCGGCGCCGAGAAGCTGGTGCCCGGCCGCGGCCGCAGCCTGCTGAACCGGCAGGAAGTCGAGGAGGGCATCGCCGGCACCATCGCCTTCACCTCGGACCTCTTCGCCATCGCCAAGGCGGGCGTCGCCAAGGGCGCGACGCTGAAGCAGGTCTATGACGAGGCCATGGCGGCAATGCGCCCCAAATACGGGCATTGGGTGATCTTCGAGCACTGCATGCCCTTCGATGTCAGCCGCGCCTATGACGAGGCGCAGGGCATCGACCACCCGCGCATCTGGACCGCCAAGCGCGACGTCGAGATGTGGCAGGCGCTCGAGCAGGGCAGCACCATGAAATCCGCCGAAGCGCATTCCTGAGGGAGACCGGCCAGCATGAACCTCGTCCAGCCCTTCAGCGCTGCCGGCGTGGGCACGGCGGAGCCGGCCTACCTCTCCGGCTTCGGCAACCAGTTCGAGACGGAGGCGCTGCCCGGCGCCCTGCCGGTCGGCCGCAACTCGCCGCAGCGCTGCGCCTATGGGCTTTATGCCGAGCAGCTCAGCGGCTCCCCCTTCACCGCACCAAGGGCGGCGAATGAGCGGAGCTGGCTCTACCGCATCCGCCCGACGGTTGCGAACTGGGGGCAGTTCCGCCGGATCGATGCCGGGCACTGGCGCACCGCGCCCTGCGCCGAGGTCGAGCTGCCGCCCGCGCCGATGCGCTGGAGCCCGGTGCCGATCCCGGAGCGCGGTCTCTCCCTCATCGAGGGGATGCACACCGTCACCACCGCGGGCGATGCCGGCAGCCAGGCCGGGATGGCGGCGCATCTCTACTTTGTCACCCGTTCCATGGAGGACGAGTATTTCTACAACGCCGATGCCGAGATGCTGCTGGTGCCGCAGCAGGGCGCGCTGCGGCTGGCGACAGAATTCGGTGTCATCGACATCGCGCCCGGCGAGATCGCGGTGATCCCGCGCGGCGTCAAGTTCCGCGCGGAGCTCCGCGGCGGCCCGGCGCGCGGCTATGTCTGCGAGAATTACGGCGGCGCCCTCACCCTGCCGGAGCGCGGGCCGATCGGCGCCAACTGCCTCGCCAATCCGCGCGACTTCCTCACCCCCGTCGCCACCTATGAGGACCGCGAGGTGCCGAGCCGGCTGACGGTGAAATGGGGCGGCACGCTCTGGGGGGCGGAGATCCCCGCCTCGCCGCTCGACGTCGTCGCCTGGCACGGCAACTACGCGCCCTACAAGTACGACCTCCGGCGCTACTCGCCGGTCGGGCCGGTGCTCTTCGACCATGCCGACCCGTCGATCTTCACCGTCCTCACCTCGCCGAGCGACACGCCGGGCACGGCGAACATCGACTTCGTCATCTTCCCCGAGCGCTGGATGGTGGCGGAGAACACCTTCCGCCCGCCCTGGTACCACATGAACGTCATGTCGGAGTTCATGGGGCTGATCTACGGCGTCTATGATGCCAAGACTGGCGGCGGCTTCGCCCCGGGCGGCTTCTCGCTGCACAACACCATGCTGCCGCACGGGCCGGACATGTCCGCCTTCGAGGGGGCGAGCAAGGCGGAGCTGAAGCCGCACAAGCTGGAAGGGACGCTCGCCTTCATGTTCGAAACGCGCTTCTTGCAGCGCGTCACCGCCTATGCCGCCGGCCTGCCGGAGCTGCAGCGCGACTATGGCGAGTACGGCCAGGCGCTGCGGCGCCATTTCGACCCCAGCCGGCGGGAGTGGTGAGCGGCATGCCCTCGATCGATGCGACGCATGACGCCGGGCTGTGCAGCTGGGTGGACTCGGCCAATGGCCATCCGGACTTCCCGATCCAGAACCTGCCGCTCGGCATCTTCTCCCCAGCCGGCGGCGGGAAGCGGACCGGCGTCGCCATCGGGTCGATGATCCTCGACCTCGGCGCGGCGCAGGCGGCCGGGCTGTTCCAGGGCGAGGCAGCGGAGGCCGTCGAGGCGATGGCGGGCGGCACGCTCAACCCCTTCTTCGCCCTCGGCGCCGGGCCTCGCGTGGCGCTGCGTGCCCGGCTCAGTGGCGTGCTGGCCGAGGGCAGCGCGGAGCGGGCGAGGCTCGAGCCCTGCCTCCAGCCGGCCGAGCGCTGCATGCTGCACCTGCCGGCACGGATCGGCGACTACACCGACTTCTATGTCGGCATCCATCACGCGACCAATGTTGGCAAGGTCTTCCGCCCCGACAACCCGCTGCTGCCGAACTACAAGTATGTCCCCATCGGCTATCACGGCCGCGCCTCCTCCGTGATGCCGTCCGGCACGCCAATCCGCCGGCCGCAGGGCCAGCGCAAGCGGCCTGAGGAGAATGCGCCGAGCTTCGGCCCCTGCCGCAACCTCGACTACGAGCTGGAGCTCGGCATCTGGATCGGCCCGGGCAATGCGCTCGGCGAGCCGGTGCCGGTCGGCGAGGCGGCACGGCACGTCGCCGGCTACTGCCTGCTGAACGACTGGTCGGCACGCGACATCCAGGCCTGGGAGTACCAGCCGCTCGGCCCCTTCCTCGGCAAGAATTTCGGCACGACGATCAGCCCCTGGGTGATCACGCCGGAGGCGCTGGCGCCCTTCCGCCACGCCCAGCCGCCGCGGCCGGAGGGCGACCCAACCCCCCTGCCCTATCTGCTCGACGAGGCCGACCAGCGCGAGGGCGCCTTCGACCTGGAGCTCGAGGTGCTGCTGGAGACGCCGGGCCTGCGCGAGAAGGGGCTGCCGCCACATCGGCTCGGCCTCAGCAACACGCGGCACATGTACTGGACCGTGGCGCAGATGGTGGCGCATCACGCCAGCAACGGCTGCAACCTGCAGCCGGGCGACCTGCTCGGCTCCGGCACCATCTCCGGGCCCGATGCCGCATCGCTCGGCAGCCTGCTGGAGATCACCGGGGGCGGGAAGCAGCCGCTGCGGCTCGGCTCAGGCGAGGAGCGTCGCTACCTCGAGGATGGCGATGCGCTGGTGCTCCGCGCCCGCGCCCGGCGCGAGGGCTTTGTCTCCATCGGCTTCGGCGAGTGCCGCGGCAGCATCCTGCCGGCGCCCGGCACAGAAGCCGCGTGATGGGCAGCCTCCGCATCCCGCGCCGTGCCGCCCTGGCGACGGGGCTTGGGGCCACCCTGCCGCTGCGCGGCCTGCGCGCCCAGTCCTATCCGGACCGGCCGGTCAAGTGGATCGTCGCCTATGCCGCGGGCGGCGGCACGGACACGCTGGCGCGCATCCTCGGTAGCGCCATCTCGGCGCGGATCGGCCAGCCGATGGTGATCGACAACCGCCCGGGTGCCGCGACCAATATCGGCGCGGAGGCTGCGGCCAAGTCGCCGCCGGATGGCTACACCGTCTTCTCCGCCGACAACGGCACGCTGGTCTTCAACCCGGCGCTGTTCCGCCGCCTGCCCTATGACCCGGCGCGCGACTTCC
This sequence comes from Belnapia sp., assembly GCF_059504005.1. Lineage (NCBI taxonomy): Bacteria > Pseudomonadati > Pseudomonadota > Alphaproteobacteria > Acetobacterales > Roseomonadaceae > Belnapia > Belnapia sp. The sequence continues at coordinate 120,476 of NZ_JCACHU010000083.1, forward strand.
AGCCGGTCGGGCTGATGGCCCGCTTCCCGCTGGTGCTGACGGTGAAGCAGGACTCGCCCCATGCCAGCGCGCGCGGGATCTTCGACGCGGCGAAGGCCAAGCCGGGTGCGATCGATTACGGCTCGCCCGGCATCGGCTCGCCGCATCACCTGGCGATGGAACGGCTGGCGAAGGAGACGGGGGTGCGCTTCACCCATATCCCCTATCGCGGCGCGGCGCCGGCGCTGAACGACCTGCTGGCGGGGACGATCGAGTCGATGATCCTCGACCTTCCCTCCGGCCTTGAATACCTGCGCTCGCGCCGGGTGAAGCCGCTCGCCCTCTGCTCGGCGCAGCGCCACCCCGACCTGCCCGAGGTGCCGACGATCGGCGAGGCGCTCGGCCTCGCCCGCTTCAAGGCCCATGCCTGGCAACGGATGGTGGTGCCGGCCAACACGCCGGCGCCCATCGCCGGCCGGCTGACGGCGGAGCTCGCCGCGGCGCTGCGCGAGGAAGCGGTCACCGGCAAGCTGCGCGGCATCGGCCTCGAGCCGCTGAGCGGCGGGCCGGAGGAGTTCCGCCGGTACGTCGAGGCCGAGCGGACGGTCTGGGTCCCGCTGATCAAGGAACTCGGCATCACCCTCGACTGAGGCGGATATGGACATGACGGAAGCCTGCGACGTCCTGGTGATCGGCTCCGGCGCGGGCGGGCTCGCGGCGGCGGCGGCGGCGGCGGCGCAGGGGCTCGCGGTGATCGTCGCGGAGAAGGAGCGGTATGTCGGCGGCACCACCGCACTGTCCGGCGGCTATCTCTGGATCCCGAACAACCCCGTCTCCCGCCGCGACGGGGTGGAGGACAGCGTCGAGGCGGCCCGTACCTATCTGCGGCACGAGGCGGGCAACCACTTCAACGCCGACTGCGTCGACGCCTTCCTCGCCCATGGGCCGGAGGCGGTGGAGTTCTTCGAGACCCGCACCGCCCTGCGCTTCGACCCTGCCTCGGCCTTCTCCGACTACCACCCGACCGCGCCGGGCGGCGTCGCCGGCGGGCGCTCCATCCTTGCCGCGCCCTACGACGCCAAGGACCTCGGCCCGGAGCTGGCCCGGCTGCGGCCGCCCCTGCCGGAGCTGACCTTCGCCGGGCTGATGATCGGCTCCGGGCCGGAGCTGAAGCATTTCTTCAACGTCACCCGCTCGGCGCGCTCGGTCGCCTATGTGGCGGGGCGGATGACGGCACATCTGCGCGACCTCGCGCTGCATGGCCGGGGCATGCGGCTGACCAACGGCAATGCGCTGGCGGCGCGCCTGTTCCGCAGCGCGCTCGACCTCGGCGCCGCGGTCTGGACCGAGGCGGCGGCGGAGCGGCTGCTGGTGGAGGAGGGCCGCGTCGTCGGCGCGCGGCTCGCCATGCCGGACGGGCCCCGGGAGGTGCGCGCGGCCCGTGGGGTGGTGCTGGCAGCCGGCGGCTTCCCGCAGGACCGATCGCGGCGCCGCAGCCTCTTCCCGCATGACCCGGATGGCGGGCGGCACCTTTCCCCCGCGCCGCCCGGCAATACCGGCGACGGGCTGCAGCTCGGCGAGGCGGCAGGCGCCGCGCTGGAGCTCGGCTACCCGAATGCCGCGGCCTGGGTGCCGGTCTCCCGCGTGCCGCGGCGCGATGGCGGCTGGGGCGTCTTCCCCCACTTCATCGACCGGGCCAAGCCCGGGCTGATCGCCGTGCTGCCGGATGGCCGGCGCTTCGTGAACGAGGCCAACTCCTACCACGACTTCGTCCAGGCTCTTTTTGCCGCCAGCCCGGCGGGCGGGCCGGTGCGGGCCTTCCTGGTGGTGGACCATGCCTTCCTGCGCCGCTTCGGCCTCGGCTTCGTCAAGCCCTTCCCGGTGCCGGTCGCAGGCCAGGTCCGCTCCGGCTACCTGAAGCGGGGCGCCAGCCTTCAGGCCCTGGCGGCGGCGGCAGGGATCGACCCGGCGGGGCTGGCGGCAACCGTCGAGGCCTATAACCGCGATGCGCGGGCCGGCACGGACACCGCCTTCGGCAAGGGTTCGACCGCCTACAACCGTTTCAACGGGGACCCGGCCTTCGCGCCGAATCCCTGCCTCGCCCCGATCGAGCAGGGCCCCTTCTATGCGGTGGAGGTGGGGGTGGGCGACCTCGGCACCTTCGCCGGGCTGCGCGCGAACGGCCATGCCCAGGTGCTGAACCGCGAGGGGCGGCCGATCCCCGGCCTCTATACCGCGGGCAATGACATGGCGAGCATCATGGGCGGCAATTACCCAGGCGGCGGGATCACCCTCGGGCCGGCGCTCACCTTCGGCTACATCGCGGCGCGGCACCTGGCGGCGCAAGGGGAGACGGCCGGCTAGGCTCTGTGACCGGAGTGGCTGGCTGATCCATTCGGTTCTGCATCGGTCGTT
>NZ_JCACHU010000084.1:0-4638 GCF_059504005.1 Belnapia sp.
CAGGAAAGCCACTTAACGGAACCGAAACGCTGTAGCGGTAAACCGAGCCACCTCTCCTGGTCGTCGCGGCTGGAGCAGTAGCGCTGCGATGAGCGGTGGAAGCGCAGCGCCGCACATCCTCGCCGTTCGCTCACTCCAAACCGGTCCTGCACGTGCCGGACCAGTTCGTGCCGGCGACCAGGCGTGGGGGCTTTTTTGCCAGGACCTCCTGGAGCATGGTCTTGTCCAGGCTGACATCGGCTACGAGCTTCTTGAGCTTCACATTTTCGCCCTCAAGCTGCCGGAGCTTCCGCAGCTCCGACGGGCCCAGGCCGCAGAACTTCTGCTTCCAGCGAAAGAACGTGGCCTCCGACACGCCCATCTTGCGACAGACCTCGGCCACCGGCGTGCCGAGTTCCGCCTGCTTCAGGGCGAATGCCACCTGTTCGCCCGTGTAACGGGACTTCCTCATCGGCAGGTCTCCCTGGGATTAGCAAACCTGCCCGAAAACTCTCACAATCGGTGGACCAGTTTCCCGGCCCTGGGTTACAGGGTCAATTCCGGCCAAGGCTCAACAACTTGACAATGCCGCAGCTACAGAGCTGGGAACCAGTTTCCGTGGAATCCCGGTGGTATCCTGTGCGACAGCCGGACTGTGGCGACCGGTGCCGCTCTGAAGGATCGCGCATCTAGGATCGCAAGATCGGTGGTCTCTTCCGCCGTGTTGATGACGAAGCCAACGAGCCAGCCTTCGTCCTCCTCCGCGCCAACGGTCGCCGGCACGAACACAAATTCGCCTGGCAGGTGGCCGTCGCCGAACTCGTGCACGAGGCGACAACCGGTCTTCAGATCATGCTTGTAGAGCTTCGTGGCGCCGGTGAGCTGCGGGTTGCCGTCAGGCGGGACGGAGACCGTGTAGACGTAGCGATAGCTCTGGCCGAAGCGGCGTTCGTCGATGCGGGGGAATTCCTGCGGCGTGGTGTCGATCACCCGCCGTTCGACGCAATGCGCCTGTGGGTCCACCGTCCAGCGCTCGAACCGGCCTAGCGCGTCCACGCCGCTTGCGTCTGAGGTGAACATCGTCGCGTATGTAATGACGTCGAGGGTCACCCGGCCGTCTTCGCTATCGAAGGCGTTGGCGACGTGGAAGACGAAGCACGGCTCTACATCGCACCAAATGATGTCGGCGGCATCTCCATGCCGCGGCAGAAGGCCCACGCGGGCTTGGTGGGCCGGGTTCCAGCGGAAGGGAAACAGATGACCGCCAAGCACGGCACGCATCGAAAATGTGACGGGCAGGTCGAGAACAATGGCGAACCGCGCGGTGAAGGCGCAATCGTGGATGCAGGGACCGTGCTTGACTGCGATCGGCACGTCGCGGACCACTTTGCCAACCGCCGAGACTACGACGTGGCGGACGGTGTCCCAGATGCTGCCGTCATAAGCAATCGCGTGGTGCTCACCGGTGAGCGGATCCAGGTGAGGGTGCCCAGTGAACGAGCCGTCGAGCGTCCTGTCGAACGGGTTGTAGCACTGCTTCTCCAGGCTCTCGGACAACTCGACGGGGAAGCTGCCTGCTTCCACCACGGCAAAGGTGCGACCGCCAATGTCGACCACGTTGGTGTTCACAGTATCGTTGCGCCCATGTCGCGGTCCGGGCGCGGCGGTCTGGCCAAGCGCTGCAGCGGCCGTGCGTGAACGGATCCAGCGATTGCGATACCATAAAGCCCTGCCGTCTCGAATGGCGATGCCGTGTACCATGCCATCGCCCAGGAACCAGTGATGCCCCGCCGAACTGGGAGTGACCGGGTTCGCGCCCATCTTGAGATATCTGCCGCAAAGTCCCGCGGGGATCGACCCGGTGACGGCGAGGTCCGAGAGCGTCAGTTCCGAATGCATCGGCGCGTGGATGCCAACGACGTACGGAGTTTGAGTATGCGGCAGTCGCTTCCGGTTCCAAGCCGCGATCAATTCGACCGTACCCTGGGCGACGGCGCGAACAACCGATTGAACAGGATTCGGCATGGCTCGCGGTCTCCGGCATCGTCGCTCTGGAACTTGAATGCTAACCGCCTGTCCAGGTTTGTCGTATGTCACCCGGGATTAATCGCATCGCGCCCTTGTGTGGGCGGGGCCGTGTTGCAGCGACCGCTGGAACAGGCGCAGTAGCGACATTGCCATGTTGTTGAAGCAGTGGCCGCCCAGGAACGAACGGCGATACGGCTTGCGACCTCACGCTACGGATTTAACGCATGTTTCCTCACGCCTGACCCGGAAGCTCATGTCGCAGGTGCGTTGATAGTACGAAACGGCCATAAGGTGCCGCCGCACGCGTACAACTGCCGGAGGGAGCCTTGGCGCGGTTCGGGGGTCGGGGATCTTCTATACTGATCAGGGCAGCCAGTTCACCTTGCCGCGCTCACCGCATATATCACCTTGGCTGATGTCACCCCGATGGCCGGTTGGATGATCGTCGGCGGTGTGCACGGCCGGCTTGTGGTGCCGATCAACCCGGACGCCGGTTGAGCTCCGCCCACCTCACAGTTCTAGACAAGAGCAACACCATGTCCGCGCAGACGCAATTCCCGATCAGCCGCTTTCCCGTTCCGACGCTGGAGGAGATGCCGGAGGACATCCGTGAGCGGCTGCTCGCGGTGCAGGAGAAGGCCGGCTTTATTCCTAACGTCTTCCTCGTGCTGGCGCACCGGCCCGACGAGTTCCGAGCCTTCATGGCCTACCACGACGCCCTGATGGATAAGCCTGGTGTCCTCACCAAGGCCGAGCGCGAGATGATCGTGGTGGCGACGAGCAATGCGAACCAGTGCCAGTACTGCGTCGTCGCGCATGGCGCGATCCTTCGGATCCGAGCGAAGAACCCGCTGATCGCCGACCAGGTCGCCATCAACTACCGCAAAGCGGACATCACGCCGCGGCAGAAAGCGATGTTGGACTTCGCGATGAAGGTCGCCTTCGAGGCCTATGCGGTGGGCGATGACGACCTCACCACCCTCGCGGAGCACGGCTTCGATCAGGAGGACACCTGGGATATTGCGGCCATCGCCGCCTTCTTCGGCATGTCGAACCGTATGGCGAATGTCACCAGCATGCGGCCCAACGAAGAGTTCTACACGATGGGCAGATAGGACGAGGCTGCAACGCCACGTGATCACGTCAGTGCGTCGACGAGCCATGGAGACCGGCTCGGCGTCTTGAGCCGGTGCTTTGCCAATAGAGTCCGCTCAGGGGCAGATACAACTGTAGCACTGCCGGGCAGAAGCGAGCAGCGGGCAGTGGAGCTAACCTGCCCCCAGTGGTCCTTATCGCATGTGTGGATGCCCCCTGCGGGTCAAGGCGAATCCGCAGCGTTGGCATTGAGAGCACGGGTGCGGTCATGTGTGCGGCCTCTGATACGGCCGGCCTGGCCGCGGGCCCTGATGAGCTGCGCGGAACGAGGGGCAATCAGGTGAACGCGCTTCGGGGGCGCACTGCGATAAACGGCCTCTCTCGTCACCGGCTCACCGGTCTCTCGCTGTCATCGTCGCTTCAGCACCTTGCCCCTCGCCGGGCGCGGCGCCCGGCGAGCTCGGACGCGGCCGCTTAGGCGGTCGCGGCTGTGGTGTAGGTCCCTCCTCGGGCCAGCAGGGCCCAGGCGATGCGGGCCATCTTGCTGGCCAGCGCCACAGCCGCGACCTTGAAGGGTCGCCGCGCCAGCAGGCGCGTGGCCCAGTCCGCGGCCTCCGGGCTGCGCCGGGCATAGCGCAGGCGGCTCGTGGCGCCGAGGACCAGTAGCCGGCGCAGCATGGAGTTGCCCTGCCGGGAGATCCGGCCCAGGCGCTCCTTGCCGCCGCTCGAGTGCGGCTTCGGGGTCAGGCCAAGCGAGGCCGCGAAGTGCCGCGCCGAGGCGAAACCGTGCGGATTGGGCCCCAGCGCGGCCAGGGCTGTCGCACCGATCGCCCCGATACCGGGGATGCTGGCCAGCCGCCGAGCCGTCTCGTCCTCACGGGCATGGCGGACCATGCGGCTGTCGAGCCGCTCGATGCGTCCTTCCAAGGCCTCGATCTGCGCCACCAGCTCTCCCAGCGCCTCGCGTGCCAAGTGGGGCAGCCGGGCATCGTCGCCATCGCGCACCACCGCGATCAGCTCGGCGAGCTTGCGCCCCTGCGCCGCTACGATGCCGTACTCGGCGAGATGGGAGCGCAATGCGTTGACGGTCTGGGTGCGCTGGCGCACCAGCATGTCGCGGACCTTCAGCTCCACCAGGCTCGCCTGCTGCGCCTCGGTCTTGGCCGGCACAAAGCGCATGGTCGGGCGCGTCACCGCCTCGCAGATCGCCTCGGCGTCCACCGCGTCGGTCTTGCCGCGCTTAACGTAGGGTTTCACGTAAGCCGGCGGCATGAGCCGCACGGTGTGGCCGAGGCGGGTGAGCTCGCGCGCCCAGTGGTGCGCCCCGCCGCAAGCCTCCATGCCAACCAGCGTGGGCGGCAGGGCCGCGAAGAACTCCAGCAGGGCTGACCGGCGGAGCTTCCGCCGCAGCACCACCCCGCCTGCCGCATTGACCGCATGCACCTGGAAAACGCTCTTGGCCAGGTCGAGGCCGATCGTCCTATTGAGGCGGCCCTCATTGTCTTGACCTGATCTGACGAATGGCCAACTTCACGC
>NZ_JCACHU010000085.1:0-4464 GCF_059504005.1 Belnapia sp.
GCAATCCTCGAGATCGTCGGCGTGGAAGTGGATCGCCGCATAATCCCCGGGAGCGTGGCGCCAGCAGCTTTCCGCGCCGCTCCACCGTGCGCCGACCACCGCCTGCGTCGGCGCGTTCACCAGCACGCCATGCAGCCCATCCGGCCCGGTGTCCTGCACGGTGTCGGTGCCGATGCCCCGCGCGAAGTCCCAGGCGGCGCGGAGGGCTGCGGCGGCTTCGGCCGGCACCTCCAGTGGCGCGGGCCAAGCCGTGACGAAGGCGGCGGCGGCCATCGGCGCCTCGATCTTGCCGGTGAAGTGGTCGCGGCGTGCCTCAAGCCCGCGCGCCGCGACGACCACGCCATCCGGCGCAGGCGCCGGGCCCGCGGGCAGGTCGCCCTCGGCCGTCGCGGCGCCGTCCGCCGTGCCGGACTGGCCGAGCAGCACACGGCCGGTTGAGGGATCGTGGGAGAGCCAGAGGCGGTGCCAGCAGCGCGGCGCCAGCGCCACGCCCGTCGCCAGGTGGCAGGTGGCGCCGCCGAGCGTCACCTCGGCCTCTGCGCCGGCCGTCCCGGCCCGCAGCGCAAGGGCCATCCCGGCGGCTCCGACCGAGAGCACCGTCGCCGCCGCCTGCTCGCCGCGCATCCAGACCAGCGCCGACCAGCAGCGCGGCTCCGCTGCCGCGAAGCAAGGCCCGCGGCGGATCACCGCGCAGGAGCCGATCGCCACCGGCTGGTCCCGCCCCTCGAAGCGGATCTCCGCCAGGCCCGGCACCGGGCGCAGGTCGAGGCCCGGTCCCGCTGGGTTCGGGTCGCCGCTGACGACGCGCAGGATGCGCACGCGGCACGGCGCCGGGTCGCGCAGGCTGACATGGGCGGTGAAGCGCTCGCCGGGGCGCCGCGAGAGACGGTCGAGGTAGCCGGCGACCGGCGGCACGGCGGAGTTCATGCGCGCCTTGCATTCCAGGGCACCGGGCGCGGCCCTTCCAGCAGGCCGGTCAGCGAGCGGCGATAGGCGGTGCGGATGAAGAACTGGCCGAGCGGCACGCTGGGCACGTCGCGGAAGGCGAGATCCTGCATACGCATGCCGATGCCGAGCCGCGCCGCCTCGTCCGCCGCGCCGAGCCATTCGGCGTTCAGCGCCTCCATCTCGGCGCTCTCGTACCAGCCGTTCCAGCCGCCGGCGCCCTGGCCGCGGATCAGCGCGTTCTGCGTCGGCGTGACGATGCCCATCCCGCTCCACCAGACAGGGTAGATGTTCCAGCCGCCTTGGGCGGGTGGGTTGCGGTTGAGGGTGCGGCTCAGCACCGTGCCCCAGTCGGTGGTGACGAACTCCACGTTGAAGCCGATGCGCGTCAGCAGGTCCTGGCCGATCAGGCCGAGCGGTGCGATGGAGGTGAAATCGGCCGGGTTCAGCATCACCACCCGCTCGCCGGCGTAGCCGCTCTCGCGCAGCAGAGCGCGGGCGCGGTCGAGCGAGGGCGAGGCCATCGGGTCCTGCGCCGGCGGCCGGCCATAGGGCGTCGTACAGGGAAAGAAAGAGTGGCAAACGTTGAAGGCGCTCGGGTCGCTGTTCGTCACCGCCGCCATGAAGTCCGGCTGGTCGACGGCCGCGAGCACGGCGCGGCGCACCGCCGGCTTGTCGAAGGGCGGCTGCAGGTGGTTGAAGCGCAGCACGCCCAGGTAGCCGGCCGGGTCGCCGTTGGCGATGGCGATGTCGCGCGACCGGCGCAGCACCGGGATGAGGTCGGCGGCGACCTGTTCCCACCAGTCGACCTCGCCCGCTTGCAGCGCCGCGGCGGCGGTAGCGGCATCGGGCATCATGTGCCACTCGACGCGCTCGAAATGGGCCACCTTGCCGCCCGAGGTCCATTCCGGCGCCTCCGCCCGGGGCCGGTAGCGGTCGAAGCGCGCATAGGCGGCGCGGCTGCCGGCGACGAACTCGTCCGCCAGGAAGCGGTAGGGCCCGGAGCCGATCATCTCCGCCACCGGCCGCAGCGGATCGGTCGCGGCGAGGCGCTCCGGCATGATGAAGGCGGGAGCGGTGCCGGCCTTGGCGATGGCGTCGAGCAGCAGGGGGAAAGGCTTGGCGAGGCGGATTACCAGGCTGCGGTCGTCGGGCGTCTCGTAGTCCCGCACCACCGCGGCCAGGGTGCGGCCGAAGGTGTCGCGGCCGCCCCAGCGCCGCAGGCTGGCGGCGCAGTCGCGCGACCGCACCGGCTCGCCGTCGTGGAAGACCAGGCCCTCGCGCAGCCGGATTGTCCAGGCGAGGCCGTCATCGGAGACCTCGTGGCCCGCTGCCATCTGCGGCTGCGGGCGCATGCGGGCGTCGATGCCGTAGAGCGTGTCGAACACGTAGTAGCCATGGTTGACGGCAACGCCGGCCAGCGACGCGACCGGGTCGAGGTTGGTCAAAGCCGCTTGCGGCACGAAGCGCAGCACGCGCGGGTCAGCGCCGCGTTGCGCGTGCGACAGGCCGGGTGTGGCAAGCGATGCGGCAGCGCCGAGCGCTGCGCGACGGGTGAGGTGGATGGTCATGGTCGTCTCTCCATCTCGGATTCCAGCGCGCGGAAGCACCGGACTTGCCTTGAGCGACGAGAGCGGGGGCCCAGGGCGCCCCGAGCCGCGTTTTGCCTCCAGGCTGAGCCAGGCTTGGCTGGTGAACAAGAGGGATTTGCCTGGCATGCTGAACCGGCCGGGCGGCCCTGCCGATCCGAACGGCAGTCATCAGTGGAGCGATAGGGAATTCTCACGGTCCATATCGCGCCTTACACAACCGCCGGTGTCGGCCGCAGCGGCGAGGAGCGTTGCCCTGGCCGTCCATGCCGCGCCCTAAGTTCTGTGACCGGACGCTGCGATGACCGTGCCTTCCGGACACGCAGCGACAGCCGCAGACCACCGTAGGCCTGATACCCGCTCGATAAAGTCCTGGCCGACTGCTCTGCCGGTGATGGTGCGACGCCCTGCTGTCCAATCACCAGGCGGTTCAGTTCCGCGGCACGTCGAGGCGGCGGAGAACAGGGCGCCACCGCTCGTCCGATCGGCGCAGGAACAGCGTGAAGTCCTCGGGCGTTCCCCCGGCGAGGACCTCACCCTCCGCGCTCAGCCGCGCGCGGGTGCGCTCGTCCCGCATCGCCGCGTCGGCTGCAGCGTTGAGGCGCTGCACGACCTCGGGCGGCGTCCGCGCGGGCGCCACGAGGCCATGGTAGCTCAGCGCCTCCAGCCCCGGAGCGTATTCGCCCACCGCCGGCACCTCGGGGGCCGCATCCAGTCGGCGCCCGCTGGTCCAGGCGATAAGCCGGCCCTGTCCGTTGCGTTTCGCGTTGGCTGCGATCCGTCCCGAAAGGACCATCACGTCAAGGTCGCCGGCGAGAAAGGCCGTGACTTGCTCCGAATCACCCCGATACGTCACGTCCTGCATGGCGATGCCGAGCCGCTCCAGCACCATGAGCATGGCGACGTCTGTTGTCGTGGTCGGGCCATTGGAGCCGTAGGTCATTCGTCCTGGCCGGGCGCGTGCCGCCGCGATCAGGGCCGGCAGGTCGGCCGGACCGTCCTGGACCCGCGTGAGGATGCCGTAGGGGTAGGTCGCCACCAGCATCACCGGCGCAAAGTCCTCGACCTTGTAGGGCAAATTGGGCTGGATCACGGGATTGATGGTGAGCGTCGTGCCTGCCGCCATGAGCAGGGTCTGGCCGTCCGGCCGGGCACGGGCGACGTATTCGGCGCCGATGACGGTGTTGCCCCCGGCCCGGTTCTCGACCTGCACGGGTTGGCCGAGGCTTGCCCGCATGCCCTCCGCAAGAGCCCGGGCCACGGCGTCGACGCTGCCACCGGCCGGGAATGGCACGATGATTGTGGTCGCGCGCGGTGCCCCGCTCTGTGCCATGGCTGGACGTGCCAACGCCAGGGAGGCGGCTCCGAGCAGCGCGCGTCGGCTGTGGTGGACCATGACATTGTCCTCCCGTCCCGTGGCGCCGAGCCGGTAGGGAGCGCGACGGGCAAGAGTAACGCAAGTCGCGGCTAGGCCGGGGCACTTAGGAGGAGAGTACCCGCAACGTGATGGCGTTCTCGCCTTTCAGCATTTCCTTGGTTCACCTCACCGAAGTGCCTGTTGGAGCCACCCGATGTCCGATCAATTTCTGGCGTGGCGTTCTGGGGCGTTCCCCTGATTTTCGAGAGACATGACCATGACCAAGACAAGCCTGGACGACGCCCAGTGGACATCGTTGCTGCTGGTCCTGCAGCGGATCCCACTCGCATGGAAGCGCGACGAGGTGGCGCTTCGCCGGTTTGTCGAGGCAGCCCTCCGGATCTGCCGAACCGGAGCGCCGTGGCGCGACCTGTCAGAGGCGCTTGGCCTATGGTCCAGCGTTTATCACCGCTGGCGGCGCTGGTGCCTACGTGGCTGGTGGGAGTTGGCCTTCGAGGCAGCGTGTTGCATGGGTCAGGGGCCTGGACGCATTCGTCCCTTCCCGCGCTTGCG